>NZ_VTXJ01000028.1:0-72958 GCF_013114525.1 Vibrio sp. T3Y01
TGGTCGAAACGGTTTTGGAAAGCACCTAGCTCTGCACGGTGGCTGTCTACGTACTTAAGTGCTGCATCGATTACTGCTACAGACTCTTGTGCGCCGCCAACAGACGTTACGTCGATAGTATCAACGGTTACGTCTTTACCCGCTTGAATGCCTAGCTCACCAGCAAGACCACCAGAGAAAGACACATCGCCGCTCACTTTGTTGTTACCAGTGAACATTTGTAGCTTGCCGTCTTCAGTCACAGACGCTTTAACAGAATCTTGCTGACCGTTGATGTAAGTCGCTAGCTCTTCGATGTCGTCACCCGCTTTTGCGCTGATGTCGATTTCTTGTGCTTGACCAAAGTTGTCAGTGAACGACAGTTTTAGGTCGTTAGAGCCCGCTTGTACGTTCCAGTCTTTGTCTTTAGCGTTCTCAGTTTGGTAGCTCTTACCACCCATCTGAGCGTTATCAGAACGCATGTCTTTCAGTTGAAGCATTACCGCTTCACCGTTATCCGCACCGATTTGGAATGATTTAGTACCGTGAGTACCGTTAAGTAGCTTGTTACCACCAAAAGACGTCGTTTCCGCGATACGGTTTAGCTCGTCGTTCAGTGCTGTTACTTCTTCTTGAATCGCTACACGCTCAGACTTAGAGTTTGAGCCGTTCGCAGATTGTAGAGAAAGATCACGCATACGTTGCAGGATGTTAGTCGTCTCGTTCATTGCACCTTCAGCGGTTTGTGCGATAGAGATACCATCGTTCGCGTTACGAACAGCAACGTCTAGGCCGCGGCTTTGAACGTTCAAACGGTTAGAGATTTGTAGGCCCGCAGCGTCATCTTTTGCGCTGTTGATTTTAGAGCCAGAAGCTAGACGCTCCATTGATGTTTGTTGTGCGCTGTTTGCGTTGTTTAGGTAACGTTGCGCAGTCATCGCTGAAACGTTTGTATTTACATTCACTGCCATGGTGATTTCTCCAATTGATTTTCCGGTATTGCGGTTTCCGACGTCTCGGAAAACCAAGTAGTTCTCTCAAAGTTACTTTTAATAACGGCGCAGAAATGATTAATCACCAAAGTTCTTGGAGACGGACAAATATTAGGCAAAAAGGTGAGCTGCTCTCACAAAGTCGGCAGAGAAAATTAAAACCAGCAGAGCGAGAAAACGAAGAAAGATCGTTAGAAGGGAAAATAAAACACAATCAGTAAAAAGGAAAAAGCCCCTTTTCCTTTGAGAGAACCGGGGCTAGTTGGCGCGTCAGAGCCTGTGTGGAGATCATCGAGAAATGAACACATTTCCGACTCGCCGTTGCATTCTTACCGTAAAAATGGATAGCAGGTGAGAGATGAGAGAGCTAAACACCCAATAGTAAGTATGCTTGCCAGTTTCCCTTGCTGCATGGCTCACGTCTGAACACGAGCAGCAAGTTCAACCAATAACTATTGCAATAGTGACATTGCAGAGTTAGGCAACTGTTTTGCTTGAGCAAGTATTGAAGTACCCGCTTGCTGCAGAATTTGTGATTTAGTCATTTGCGTCGTCTCTTTCGCAAAGTCCGTATCTTTGATTCGACTGTTTGAAGCGTCTACGTTCTCTTGAACGTTTGCCAAGTTATTAATGCTGTGGCTTAGACGGTTCTGTTTCGCACCCAAATCAGCACGCTGTGAATCTACGTACTTCATTGCAGAATCGATAACGCTGATAGCGTTCTGTGAACCAGCAACACTTGTTAGGCTGATATCTTGAACTGATGTTGCACGGCCTTCGCTCTTAAGACCAAGCTCTGATGCCAGGCCACCAGAGATAGACATAGCGCCATCTAGGTCAGGTTCTGCTACGAATAACTGTAAACGGCCATCATCAGTAACCGATGCGTTTACTAAGTCAGATTGACCATTAATGTAAGTCGCTAACTCTTCAATATCGTCACCCGCTTTAGTGTTGATATCTAGAACGATGTCTTCACCCGCTTTGGTTTTGAATTCAAACTTAAGATCGCTCGCTGTTGGCGGCACTTCCCAGTTCTTATCTTTCGCGTTTTCTGAATCGAACGTAGTACCACCCATACGGTAGTCATCTGCACGGATACTTGTCAGAGCCATGATCATTGCTTCACCAGAGTTAGAACCGATCTGGAATGAAGCTTCACCGAATGAACCGTTCAGTAGACGACGACCACCAAACGATGTGGTTTCCGCGATACGGTTAAGCTCATCTTGAAGTGCCATTGACTCTTCGTTTAGTGCTGTACGCTCTGCCGGCGAGTTAGTGCCGTTTGATGATTGAATCGCTAGATCACGCATACGTTGTAGTACGTTAGTCGATTCGTTCATCGCGCCTTCTGCTGTTTGAGCAATCGAAATACCGTCGTTGGCATTACGCATTGCCACATCAAGACCACGAGACTGAGCCGTTAGACGGTTCGAGATTTGCAGACCTGCCGCATCATCTTTTGCGCTGTTGATCTTGTGACCAGATGACAAACGCTCCATAGAAGTCGCTAAGTCATTAGACGCTTTGTTCAGGTAACGCTGCGCTGTCATTGCGGAAACGTTAGTACTTACATTAACTGCCATTTTGCTCTCCTTATGAGTTCGCAAGCTCTCTGCGAAGCGGCCAGCTTTACTCTCATATGGATAAGCACTGACCGTATGTTACTCAATAAACCTTATACAAGGTTTAAGATCTGTATTAATCATTTATAACCAACACAGATACAAGTTGTATGCCAAGTTTAATTTTGTATAAATAATTTTTTTATTAACTAATAATCAAGAACTTACAGAAAATTAAACGCGATTATGATTGTTTGCTTCTAGAGGATGAAACTACCTCTACCCGCTTGTTGCCGTTTTTTGCCGCTATATCAAGAAACACTATGTCTCGTACGAAAAAGCGGCAATTTTTGAAGTCATTCGCTCGTATGGCATAGCACATAAGGCAAAGAATCGACTCCGTGGTATTTAGCAGCCCACCACCAAATACCGATTAAGTATTAAATATAGTTAAACAAGGTTAGGTCTTTTGTTTTGCCAAACGCTTGCTGTGAAGCTTGCAATGCTCGAGAGTTTTCATTGAATTCAATGATGGCTTTCGAGTAATCCAAATCTTCAAAGTTGCTTTTCGCTTTCGCCAAAGACAACTTAAAGTCTTCATGTTGTTGCTCTTGAATATCCAATGTACTCAAACGGGCACCGACATCCGTTCTTGCTTTCGTTAAATGGATAAACGCAGCATGAAACTCTTCTGTCATTTGGTGCAGTTTTGCCGTTGCCGATGCATCGGACACAGGGTTTTCTACCTGTTCTGCCGCTTCTTTGAACGTGTCAAAGATCGAGAATGTCTCTCTCGGCTCTAAGGTGATCGAATCACCCTTGGTGACTTGTCCTTTAAACTGAATATTTAACCCTTCGTAGACAATGCCAGTCGCAGGGTCAAAATCTTCAGCAGCAACCACAGCGCCATCTTTTTCAAGTTGGTAGGCAAACTTACCGGTCTGCATATCAACAAAGGTTACTTTATAAGTAGAACCATCTTCTGCACTGTTGGTTGCACGACCAAGTAGTAACTCAGATGCTGGCTCTAGCTCGTATTGAGGCTCAAAATCACCGAATGGGTTATCTATTTCCATAAATAACTTACTGCCCGGATCATTCATCGCCATTTCAAAGCTGCTCGCTACACGCATCTTGCGCTGATAGTCATCTCCTTGATACGTCACCGTTCCTTCGTTATCGCGAAAGAAGGGCTGGCTTTTCGGCTTAGTACCAGCGAATGTGTAGTTGCCAGACTCGTCTTGAGAGTTCGCTAAGTACAAAAAGTTATTCGCTAACTCTTGGATTTCACGCTTCTTCGCTAAACGGTCTTCAGGTGACAGCGCACCGTTGATCATTTCCATCACGGTTCGTTTTGCTTCATCAGCAAAGCCTTCCGAGTTGGCGATCATCACCTCATGGTGCTCAAGGCGGTTTCTAACCAGAGTAATGGCATCAACGTACTGTTTAAGCTGCTCTGATTGCTGACCAATATTCTGTAAATAGTGCGTCGCTAACGGGTCATCACTTGGCGACTGCAGCTTCTTACCGGAAGCGAGTTGCGCTTGGTTGTGATGCACCTTGTTCTCTTGGCGGCGCAAGTCATTTTGTACGGACTGGTAGTTATGGAAGCTAGATATACGATTTAACATTTATACTTCCTACCTCAGAGCCAAAATAGTATTAAAGGTATCGTTAGCAGCTTGCATGATGCGTGAAGAAGCCATATACGCTTGTTGAAACTTCATCATATTTGCCGCTTCTTCATCAAGGTTAACCCCTGAGATTGAAGCAATACGCTCCTGGGCTGACTGCTTTTCTAACGTCGCAATATCACTCAAGCGATTGGCCGTTGAAGACTTCAGACCCGTGTTGGTATTCAGGTTGTGGTAAAGGTCTAGAATCGTAGACTCACCATCGTTCAAGATCTTGCCCGTTTGGAGATCTTGCAGCTTACGTAAGTTGCCATTGTCACCTTCTGATGGGACAAGGTTTGCCGTAAATTTGTCGTTTGCCAACGCGCCTGCCGTTAACTCGAAGGTCGTGCCGTTAATCGTCACCGGTCCTTGTGGCGGATACGGTTGAGGCTGCATTAAGATATTGCCTTTTGGATCCGTCACCGCAAATTGCTCGCCCTTTGGTGACACAATCACTTCAAACTCACGCAGTTGGCCTGCCTCTAGGATTTTGAAGCCAGCGGTGCCTTTGGCGAACGTCGTCGATGCTTCATAGCTTTGTGCGGCAATGTCTTTCGGATCTGTGGTTTCCATGTGAATCTGCGCGGCAAAATTACGCGTCGGACGCAGTAGCAGCTTTTCACCAAGTTCAGGCGGATTACGAATTTCGACGCGCATACCATCAAGATAAAACGCGTTGCCGCTTGAATCGGTACTCACTTTGACCGTTTCGCCACTTGGCTTGGTCACCACGTAATCACTACCATCGTATTTGAGACCGTACTCTCCACCTTTTAAGGCAGAAGTATCATCAATAAATACGGCTACATCGGCTTTGGACTGCCCACTTGCCGTCACACGAGATTTTGCCACCAGCTCTGAGTTCACATCGGTAAACAGGTTCTTGCCCACGTTGCCGTTGAGATCCAAACCTTGCTCTTGAAGCGCATTAACCTTGTACGAAAACGCAGTTGCCAAACGGCCAAGCTCATCCATGATGGCTGGGATGTGCTCATCACGCATGTCTAACATGGCACCGATTTTTCCATCAATGTCACTGCTGGTGATCGGCTTTAAAGACTTACCTTCAACAATCGCCAAGCGACGCTGGTGTGCATCAGGTAAACCATCCACCATTTTTAACTGGCTTGCCTCACTACCTGATACCAAGGTGTGGCCGTTACCAATATGGACATTGAAGCCTTCGGCATTTGAGCGCGGTGTCACCGTTACTTTGGTGTAACCAGAAAGCTCATTAATTAGCTTTTCATGCTGATCTCGCAGGTCGTTATGAGGTCCTGGAGTTCGCATCATCAGGCGTTGTACATCACGGATCTCGATCGCGAGTTGATTAACTCGCTCGATACCCATATCTAATTTTTTATTCGTAGAATCAGACTGTTGACGAACCGTTTCATGAAATTCATTCAACGTTTTACTCAGTAACCCAGCCTTCTCTATTACGACTTTTCGAGCACCAACGTCATTCGGTGTATCGGCTAAGGTTTTAACCGAGTCAAACCATTCATTTAGGTTTTCTGGAATCTTCTTCGAAGCCACCGAAGACAACATGCTCGACAACATATCCAAGTTGCCTTGAGTGTCGCCTTTGTTGGCGGCATTGGTTGTCGATAGGTTAAGTTCATTGACGGCAAATTGATCCCAAGAGCGGCGAACATTTTCCACATGCACACCCATGCCGTAGGTTTGACCACCGTACTGGCGCGGGTCATTAACACCTTGAATCACAGATTGGCGGCTATAGCCCTCTGTATTGGCGTTAGAAATGTTATGACCTGTGGTGTTTAGCTGTCTCTGAGCAGTAAGAACACTTTGTGCCCCTACATTCAGAAGATCCGACGCCATAATGCCCCCAAAAAACTTAACAAAATCAGGATAAGCTGATTAACTACCAGTTTAAAAAGCAATATATGTGCCAATAGAGAAAGAAGAGAGTTAAAAGGCGTTAATTTATTGAAGTATAAAGAGATAAGTAGATGTGGTGCTGTTGACTTTTAAACGGCAGATAAGAAAAGAGCCTGCCACTGGCAAGCTCTAAATGCTCAATCTAATTGACCTAATTCATCTCATCAATCTTAGCTTTAACTCGCAATACCTTATCAGCATAGTTAGGGTCAGTTGCGTAGCCTGCTTGATGAATACCTTTGATGAAGTTCTCCGAATTGCCTTGGTGCTGCAGCGCCGTTTCATACCTTGGGTTTTCGTTCAAGAACTTCACATAATCGTTAAAACTGTCTTCAAAACTTGAGTACGAACGGAAAGAAGCGGATTCTTTAACGGCCGTTTTACCATGGAACTCAAGTGTTTGAGTCGCCACTTTATCGCCTTTCCAACTTCTGTCGGCTTTGATGTTGAACAGGTTATTACTGTTACCTAAAGAGTTCTTGACCATCTTTGAGCCCCAGCCTGTTTCCAGTGCCGCTTGAGCCAATAATAGAGATGGATCTACACCAAGCGCGCTTGCCGCTTTTTCTGCGTAAGGCTTCATTGAGGTCACAAAGGATTCTGGTGAATCGAAAGAGGCTGGCTGTTTAGTCGCTGACGCAGATTGCACGTCTAGTGCTCTCTCTTCTGAACGGCCTGAGTACTGAGGTCGTTGCAATGAAGTATCAAAACCTTCACTACGAACCTTATCTTCTGTCGCGTCGCTTGCTTGACCCGCACTTAGCTGTGCAACAATCATATCCGCAAGGCCTAATGAGCCATTCGCGCTGAGCTCACTCGCCATTTGGTCGTCTTGCATCTGACGGTAGAACTGTTCGTTCTGGCTGTTCAACATATCCGATTTAAAGCTAGAGTTCGCATCGCGCATCGACTTAAACAACATTGAGGTGAAAATCGCTTCAAACTGTTTTGCCGCTGCGGTAAGTGCTTCTTTCTCACTGCCCTCTTCACCGTTTACTGCTTGTTGACGAAGGCGGTCTAGGCTGCCGATATCGTGAATAAAGCCGATGTCGTTGTTATTCTTAATCATGCTCTATTCCTTAGATAATGATCAGCTGGCCTTCAATCGCACCCGCTTGTTTCAGTGCTTGAAGGATTGCCATTAGATCAGAAGGCGCTGCGCCGACTTCGTTAACCGCACGAACCAAATCATCCAATGTTAAGCCAGGTTCGAACTTAAACATCTTGCCATCGGCTTCAGTGACTTCGATATCAGAATCTGGAACCACTACCGTTTGACCACCAGAGAATGCATTCGGCTGGCTCACGTTTAAGTTTTCTTTAATCGCGACTGTCATACCGCCGTGTGTTACCGCCGCCGCTTTTAGGCGCACGTGCTTACCAACGACAATAGTACCAGTACGAGAGTTAACGATGATTTTCGCTGAACCTTCAGCTGGGTCAAATTCAATGTTTTCGATTGCCGATAAGAACGCCACACGTTGGCTGATTTCTCGAGGCGCACGTACTTTTACAGACGTCGCATCGACCGCTGAAGCCATTTGTGGGCCTAAGAAATTATTAACTGCATCAGCCATGCGCTGCGCTGTTGTGAAATCTGATTGGATTAGGTTGAAGGTGATGTAGTCGCCACGGCCGAAAGGCGTTGGGATCTCTTGCTCTACTGTTGCACCACTAGAGATGATACCGACGTTAGGGTTATTGCCAACAATCTTAGAACCATCGTTACCCTGAGCACTAAAGCCACTTACCACTAAGTTACCTTGCGCGACCGCATAAACCTGACCATCTAGACCTTTTAGGAAGGTTTGTAGCAAGGTACCACCACGTAGGCTTTTTGCCGAACCGATAGAAGAAACCGTGACGTCAACTTCCTGACCTTGCTTAGAGAAAGCCGGCAGTTCAGCGGTAACAATTACTGCCGCTACGTTTTTGGTTTTTGGCTTAGTGCCAGGCGGCAATTGGATGCCAAAATTTTGCAGCATCGCGTTAAATGTTTGATCGGTAAAGGGAGTTGTCTCACCGGTACCCGGCAAACCCGTGACCAAACCATAACCGACAAGTTGGTTACTACGAACACCCGCCACTTTTGCCACGTCTTTAATACGCGCAGCATGGGCACTGGTGGCAAGAAATAGCATGCCGAATAGTACGAGTGTCAGTTTTTTCATTGAGTAACCTGTCTGTATTGCTTTAATTAATAATAACTTAGCGAAATATTGTTGAGTAACACGGGCTGTCAGTATGTCGACACCCTCTCAAGCTCTACAGAGATACATTAAAGAATCGTGCCAAGAATCCAGGCTCTTGCATATCTTGTTGCACTCCGGTACCTGAATACTGGATTCGAGCATTAGAAACACGGTTTGAAGCGATGGTATTGTCGAAATCAATATCGTCTGGACGGATGGTGCCACTTAAACGGATGTACTCATCACCGGTGTTCAATGTCATCCACTTTTCACCACGCACCACTAGGTTGCCGTTAGCAAGCACTTCAATCACTTCCACAGTAATGTAACCACTGATGCTGTTGCTCTGATTAGCAGAAGCATCACCTGCGAAGGTATTAGTGTTGCTTAGGTCATACGAAAAATTGTACTTGTCTATAGTCAGCTCTTGGCCGCCAACAGCCAAAGGCTCCATAGATGCATCGTTCGACTTAGACATATCTGCATTGGCTTTTTTCGTCGCACGAGTATTTTCATCCAATGCCACAGTAATGATGTCACCAATACCGCGAGGCTTTGAATCATCGTACATGCTGCCAATATGATTTAAGTTGAATAGTGAACCGGTTGCCGCTGCATAATGCTCTGGCTTCTGTTTTGGATTAATTGGCGCCCATGCAGGATCACCTGCGATAGGATCCGTTCTACCGCGAAGTGTGTCGATAATACCTGAGCTTTCTTGAGCCGATTTATCGCCTTCTACCGCATCAACCACTGTGGTCGCGTTCTCTTGTGCTGGCGTCTCTATTGGATCCAGTACAGTACAACCAGTCATCGAAGCTAACAGGGCTAAACAAAAAATACGTTTCATGGCGATATACTCTCAGCAAGTCGTGGTAATTAGTAGGCCGTGACGAACACGTCGATTAATACGAAACCAGTAAACGGCGAATAAACCGATTACAGCTGTTGGTTAACAAAGCTCATCATCTTGTCTACCGACGAGATAACTTTCGAGTTCATTTCGTAAACACGTTGAGCTTCGATCATATTCACAAGCTCTTCGGTTACGTTTACGTTCGATGTTTCTAGCATCGATTGGCGGATGTTACCTAGGCCATCGAAGCCTGGTACACCTTCTTGTGGGTCACCACTCGCACCTGTCGGCAAGTAAAGGTTCTGACCTACTGGTTCTAAACCGCCTGGGTTTACAAAGTCAGTAATAGTGATCTGACCTACCACTACGTTGTTTTGCTCGCCACGGAGACGAACCGATACCTCACCGTCGTTACCTACTGTCACTGAGATTGCATCTTCAGGAATAACGATTTCTGGTTGTAGCGGGTAACCTTGACCCGATGTCACGATTGCGCCGTCACCGTTCAATGTGAACTGACCATTACGGCTGTAACCTGTTTCACCGTCTGGCATCTCAACTTGGAAGAAGCCGTCGCCTTCAATCATCATATCTAAGCTGTTCGACGTTGTTTGTGCGTTACCGTGAGTGTGAACCTTTTGAGTCGCAACCACTTTAGAACCCGCACCTAGCATCAAACCACTTGGTAACTCAGTGTTCTGAGACGACTGACCGCCAGGCTGGTTAATATTCTGATAGAACAGATCTTCAAATACTGCACGGCTCTTTTTAAAACCAATCGTCGAGGCGTTAGCAAGGTTGTTTGAAATGGTTGAAATATTGGTTTGTTGGGCGTCTAAACCTGTTTTACTTACCCATAATGCTGGATGCATAGCAATTTCCTTTAAATTCTATTAGCTCATACGAAGCAGTGAATCAGACGACTTGTCCATTTCCTCTGCTGTGCTCATCATCTTGACCTGCATTTCAAACTGACGTTGTAAGTCAATTAGGCTGGTCATTTCACCTACAGCATTTACGTTACTGCCTTCGACTGCACCTTTTAGCAACGTTACCGCTGCATCTGCTTCGTATGCTTGATCTGGGTTTTTCGAACGGAATAGACCATTCGTATCTTTAAACAAACTTTGATTATCTGGACGTACAAGTTTAATACGATCAACAACCTCCAATTCCTCAGCTGGAGCGCCTTGAGGAATGACTGAGATCGTACCGTCTGTCCCAATTTCGACTTTACTGATTGGGATTGGCAGTGTGATTGGCGCGTCATTTTCGCCCAATACCAAGTGACCACTGGCATTGGTCAACAAACCGTTTTGGTCAACCTTTAGGTTACCGTTACGTGTTAAGCCTTCGCGACCAGTGTTGTCCATTACCGAAATCCAACCATCACCTTGGATAGTGACATCAAGATCACGACCAGTGGTAACAACACTACCCTGCGCAAAATTATGTCCTGGACGTTCTGTCATGCTGAAAACACGAGTAGGCATACCTTCGCCATACGCTTGCATTGAACGCGCTTGTGCTAAATCAGCACGGAAACCCGTTGTACTTACGTTGGCAAGGTTGTTTGCACGTAGCTGCAAAGCTTGCATATTTTGCTTAGCGCCACTCATGGCAAGAAACAGTGCGCGATCCATAATTTTGCTCCAAAAATCATCTTCTGGGGCTAATAAAGCAAACACTGTGCCAATATTTTTAACTGTTATTTATCAACAATTTAAATGAAAAACAAACAAGAAAGGTGATCACAAAAGGATCATTGAGGAAGAATTGTTGCCAGTGGCATTACCGGGCGGCAATAAGGGCGGCAAATAAAAAAGCAAACAACAATACCCAATTCAATAACATTGAATTGGGTATTCACAGATGATTCAAACGTTAGAAACGATTAACGAATCTGAAGAATATTCTGTTGTAGTTGGTTGTGTACTTCTAGAGAACGCGAGTTCGCTTGGAAGTTACGTTGAGCAGAAATCAAATCAACCAGTTCTTGAGTCATATCGATGTTCGACTGCTCAAGTGAGCCGTTGTTGATACTACCAAATGAACCTTTATTCGATTCACCCCAGATTTTGTCACCTGAGTCGTTAGTAGAATCCCACTGGGTACCGCCTTTCTTATCCAGACCTTGCTCGTTTGGTACGCGTACTAGGCCAACACGACCAAGCATTACGTTTTCACCATTTGAGTAAGTACCTAGAACACTGCCGTACTCATCGAAATCGATTTTGGTTAAGAAACCTGTTGTTGCACCATCTTCATCAAACTTAGTCAGTTCAAACGGAGCCGCAAATTGGGTTGAAGAATCTAGACCAAACTTAAGCACTTGTGTTGGATCTGCACCGTTCAAGTCGATTGGGTTCGCACCAGCACCTAGTGGGTCCGAGTTTATCGGTTGACCACTGTTCAAGCTTGCTAACGTACCGTCATTGTTGAACTTCATTGTGTGACCAACATGACCTTGAGCATTCGTTGCATCACCACCAGTAATGTTGAGTGGCTTCTCGCCAGTCTCATCAGTCATGGTGTAGTACGTCTGCCAAGTATTTGGTTGCGTCTGATCTTTGAGGTAGTAAGTCGTTAACTTGTAAGACTGGCCCATAGAATCGTATACCGTCGAAGACGTTGCACGGTTATAGGTATCAGCATCTTTGAAGTTAAATGCAGCCGGATCTTTAAGGTCACCGTTTGCAGGAAGGTTAACCCCTACTTCAATGTTTTCTGTCTGCTTTGGCTTACCAAATTCAGCTGGAATGTCGAGAGGCTTTGGCGCATAAGAAAGAACTTCACCCGAGTTTGGATCAACATCGTAACCTAAAAGAAACTCATCGTTAGCCGTAACCATGTAGTTGTCTTTGTTTAAGTGAAATGCACCATTACGTGTTAGTTCGTTAATCTCTGGCACCATACGGTCTTTCGCTACCGCAAAGAAACCTGTACCACTTACGCGTAGATCCATTGGGTTGTTTGTATAAATACTTGAACCTTCGTGGAACTGTTGCGCCACTTGGCTAGCTTGCGCACCGCCACCTGACGTCGTTTTTGCGTTTGTAAACAACGAGTTTGAGTAAACATCACCAAATTCAGCACGAGACTCTTTAAAGCCAAATGTGTTTGCGTTCGCAATGTTGTTACTGGTTGTATTCAGGTCTAATTGTGCAGCGGATAGGCCGCTTAAAGCTACATATGACATTCCAATATTCTCCTAATCTATCTAGCTAGCATGTTCACTCACTTAAGAGCTACGCTTTACCAACTTCTAGTACTTCAGCAAGTCGTACTGGCGATGTGAAACCAGCCAGATTGAGTAGTACGTTGCCATCACCCTTACCAAGAAGCACACTGTTCACGTTCGCATAGCTGGAAACTTGGAACTCTGTGTTCTCGCCATCCAGTAAACCCGACGCTTTCACGTTGTATTTACCGGCCGGCAATGGGTTACCGTCTTCGTCTTTTCCGTCCCATTCAACACGTGTATCGCCTGAAGGTTTAGAGCCAATATCAAAAGTGCGAACTAATTGGCCCACTTCGTTCTCAACACGGACCATAACATTGTCCATCGCTTGAGGAAGCTTAACCATTGCCGCCATACCGCCATCACCTTGCTTTACACCTGCCGCACCAGGAACCAACACATCACGACCAACCAAAGAGGAGGCCTGCAGTGCTTGGTTAGAGGTCATCGATGAGTTCAAGCTTTCAAACTGTGAATTCATTTTGCCGATGCCATCTACGGTCGCAAATGAAGCCATTTGCGCAATCATCTGGTCATTGCTAACCGGCTTAAAAGGGTCTTGCTGTGCTAGTTGCTTAGTCAACAAAGATAAGAAATCTTCTTGCTTAAGATCCTGCTTACCTGTTGTTTCGTCGGGCTTCTTAGCGCCATCTTGAAGACTCTTCAGCTGGTCAACATAGGACAAGCCGCTTTGACCAACATTGTTGTTGATTCCAGCCATGTGCTACCTCCTTATCCTTATTGACCCATCTGCAGCGTACGCAGCAGCATTTGTTTACTCGAGTCAGCAACCTGTACGTTCGTTTGGTACGCACGTGATGCCGAAATCATATTTGCCATCTCTTCCATAACGTTCACGTTAGACTTGTAAATGAAGCCTTCGTTGTTCGCTAATGGGTGGTCTGGGTTGTACTCCGCGCTCAGCGGCTTATCGCTTTCCACAATACCTAATACTTTCACAGGCACAGTGTGGTCACTGTTGCGTGCTCGATTTAACTCAGCGCCGAACACTGCGTGGCGAGCCTTGTAAGTTTCTTTAGCAGAACTACTTACACTGTCCGCGTTTGCAAGGTTGCTCGAGGTCGTATTTAGACGAACAGATTCAGCACTCATCGCAGAACCAGTCACATTGAATACATTAAATAAGCTCATCTAATTATTCCCCTTTAATCGCTTTAGTTAAATTCTTGAACTTACTTCCAAGGAAGTCGAGAGAGGCTTGATGCCTAATTTGGTTTTGCATGAAAAGGTTTCTTTCCAAATCCAAATCAACCGTGTTGCCATCTCCTGTATCAGGTTGGGTAGGAATTCGATACTTCGTTTCCCCGTTCACCGTCGTTTCGGCAGAAATGTGCCGACCGTCTGTGCGGCTAAGACCAATGCTTGCCCCAGAACTTGCCGCCTGCAGTGATTTCTTAAAGTCTAATCCCTTTGCTTTATACCCAGGCGTGTTTGCTTGCGCGATATTGGTGGAAAGCACCTCAGCGTTACGCTCACGTACACCAACTGTGTGTTGGTGAATGCCTAAAGCATTATCAAAAGAAATAGCCATCTAAACCTCAACTCAAGAACTGACTGTTATGAAATAACCAAAGCAATATATATACCAACTTTTAAAACGAAGTGGTCTATTTATACTTTTACAGGTTACTCGTGGGTAAACTTGCAATATACAAGCCAAAAAATAGAGTAAATTGGAATGTCACTCTGACTTAAAGATATAGGTTAAGCCGGAAAAAGAAAGCCCAGCACTTGGCTGGGTTTTAAAATTATTCAGTAATGTCACACCATATTTAGGTGGCGGCAATTACTTCAATTTGTAGATGATACCTGGGTTACAACGAACCATTTCAAAACGATCGGTTAAGCCTGTTAACGATTCAGACGCACCCAATAGTAAGTAACCACCAGGGTTCAGGCTATTTGCCATCTGGTTAAGTACCTTTGACTTCATATCAGGCGAGAAGTAAATCAGCACGTTACGACAGAAAATGATGTCGAACTTGCCTAACAATGCATAGCTGTCCATCAAGTTCTGAGGGCGGAAGTTCACCATGCGCTTGACGTTATCTTTCACTTTCATACGGCCATCGCCCGCATCTTCAAAGAAAGTACGACGGCGCTCTGGAGAAAGCCCACGTCCCAATGCAAGGTTGTCGTAAGCGCCAGTACGGCACATATCCAACATACTTGCTGAGATGTCAGTTGCGGTAATCGATACATTTGGCAGCATACCTGGCTTACGAGCTTGAGTTTCAAGAATCGTCATTGCCATTGAGTATGCTTCTTGGCCTGAAGAGCTTGCCGCAGACCAAATCTTAATAGGACGTTTATTTGCCGCTATTTCCGGTAGAAGCTTATCCGCAAGCACAGCAAACGGGTAAGTATCTCGGAACCAAAGTGTCTCGTTCGTCGTCATAGCATCCACTGCTGCCACTCGCAACTCACGGTTTCGCCCCGTCACTACATCTCTCAATAAATCAGACAGCGAAGCTAGGTTAAACTTTGCTACTAATGGGCTTAGGCGGCTGCGCACCAAGTACTGTTTGCTGTCACCTAATACAATGCCACATTGAGATTCTAAGAAACGGCTGAAATCGCGATACTCTTGATCACTTATTGTTATAGCAGTCATTAATGTCTCTTTTAGTTAGTTAACGCAGCTTTAACGGCTGCACCAAGCTCATCAGGATTGAACTTAGCAATGAAGGAGTTTGCTCCAACACGCTCAACCATGGCTTGGTTAAATACACCACTCAAAGATGAGTGTAAAATTACGTATAAATCTTTTAGTTCAGCGTGACGGCGAATCTCAGCAGTCAGCGTATAGCCATCCATCTCTGGCATTTCGATATCTGAAATCACCAATGAAATCTGATCGTAAATACTGCCCTCTGCTGACATCTGCATCAGTTTCTCGTAGGCTTCTTTACCATCTTTCACGGCAATCACTTCAAAACCAATCGACTCAATAGCGCGTTGAACCTGTTTACGTGCAACGGTTGAGTCATCAGCAATCAAGATGCGGCGAACGAGTTCTTTTTCTTGTTCTACTTCTGCGATTTCTTCAGCAATCTTGCTGTCCATGGTTTCATCAACAGGCGAAATTTCAGCTAGGATTTTTTCAACATCAAGAATTTCAACCAGTTCATTATCGATGTTGGTTACCGCTGTCAGATAGTTCGCTTTACCAGCGCCATCTGGCGGCGGAAGAATCGATTCCCAGTGCATGTTGATAATGCGCTCTACTGAACTAACCAAGAAACCTTGAATGGTTCGGTTGAACTCAGAGATAACCACAAAACACTTTTCAACATCCGTTGTCGGACGGCCACCAATCGCTAAGCTCAGGTCGATCACAGAGATCGTTTGGCCACGAATGTGTGCGACACCTTTAACCAGTGGGTTCAAGTTTGGCATCTTCGTCAGCTTAGGGCATTGAAGCACTTCTTTTACTTTAAAGACATTAATGCCGTAACGCTGACGCCCCATTAGGCGAAAGGTTAGTAATTCTAATCGGTTTTGACCGACGAGTTGCGTACGCTGATTCACCGAATCAAGAATACCCGTCATGAGCTCATCTCCATATCAAACTTTTTTGTATAAAAAGTGTTAGTCTACTGCAGGCTACGAACCACCAGAGAAACGGAATGACGTATTATAAAACAAATTTGCCACCTCTTTCCATAGCAATGTGTAGAGCTACTTTTAAAACTGTCGCTAAGTTTATCGGCATTTTATCAATATTGTTTAGTTTTTTTGTGCAAGCTGCGACCCCAGAACAAATTGAGATGATTCAGTCTGCGGCGGAGCAACACATCCTTGATACCGTTGAACAGCCACGAGGCGGCGAACTCTTTGTTAATTCAGCAAATGTTGACTCAAGAATCAAAGCAACAGACTGCCCGGTTCCTCTTGAGACAAGTGCCTCAACCACCACCAATACCCGCAGCAGTATTACGGTTTTAGTGCAATGTGTTCCTGATGAGTGGCGAGTTTATGTACCGGTACGTCTTTCGATGTCGGTGCCGCTTGTGACGACTACTCGAGCACTAGCGAGAGGCGAAATTATCGGTCAATACGATGTGACAACCGCGATGATTTCTCTTAACAAATTCCGTCGCCAAGGCTTCACCGCTCCAGAGCAAGTTATCGGCGCCAAGGTAAAAAAGAACCTAAGGCCGGGTGACGTTGTCGAAAGGGGTGACATTTGTGTCGTATGTCGAAACGAGAAGGTTATCATACAGGCAGTAAAAGGTGGCATGACCATTACTACTAAAGGCACAGCGCTAACTGATGGCTCTATGGGTGATCAAGTAAGAGTGAAAAATGATAAATCACAGCGTATAATTGAAGGTATTGTTACCAACATGTCTGAAGTCACGGTTTACTTTTAACTCTCTACTTCTCAATTGGCGGTACCGTTAGCTATTTCGCTTTCGACTCTAGCATTGAAATACGTAGCTTCAGTGTTATATCCCTTTTCGACTAAAGAGCGAAAAATTGCTAAAGTAATCGAACCCTTGGTCGATATTGACTGTACAGGTTCCCATTTTTGAAGAAAAAGGCTTAACTATGGCAGGCATTGATAACATTCGTTCAGGGCAAACCCTAACGACCACTAACCGATCAGCAGTACGCTCTGATTCTAGTTCCGAGTCATCACGCTCTGATGTTTCAACTAAATCACCAGCGAGCAAAGATGCGGTTTCACTAAGCCAACAAGGCAAAGCGATCGGTCAACTCCACCAAGACATGGCAGCAAACCCAAGCTTTGACTCTGCAAAAGTTGCAGCAATCAAAGAAGCGATCGCGAACGGTTCATACACAGTTGACCCAGAAAAACTGGCCGACAATATGATGAAGTTCGAAAACGAATTAAAAGGTCTTTAAGTTCTCCCCTCTTGTACTGAGTGCTTAACTTAAGACACACAAGGTTATTGATAGGTTACGTTATGGCGGCACTAGCAGATTTAGTTAATTTCCAACTTCAAAATGCCAAAGCCTTATCTGAGCTACTAAGTTCAGAGAAAACCGCTATTACAAGCCGACAATCGACAGATATTGAGCGAATTGCCAAGGAAAAAGTGGTCCTTGTCGAACAGCTAAGATCAACCGATCAACGCATCGCTGCCCATAGCAATATCTCAGAACTGACCGAGAATCCTGAACTCGCTCAGTTAGTCTCAACCATCAAGTCTATTGTGCACGATTGTCATCAAGCGAACCTGGTGAATGGCGAAGCCCTAAATCGAGCACACCTCAGCTTCAAAAAACTCAGCAACATGATGCAACAAAGCCACGGTAAAATTGGCATGACTTACAACGCCGGTGGTCAAACGCACACTATTTCAACGTTGGGAACCAACGTAAAAGCTTAGTTAAGCTACACCTTTTCGATAACACCATTGTTTTTTCCTATCTGTATCTGTATCTGTATCTGTATCTGTATCTGCATCTGCATCTGCATCTCAGCCTATCTACATTTCGACTCCAATCAAACACCCACATATCTGAAAGTACGCCCAAGACAGCAAAAACAAAAAGCGGCAAGTATTTTCATACTTGCCGCTTTCTCATTCATATGAGTTATTGGTTGCCGATACGCCATCTGGAAAGCGACTGGCGGCCAATATCATTTATTCATGCTCCGATACTAGAACAGCGTTTGTTGTCTCTTCTCAGGTACAGCCTGAACTTCGCCGTAGTTACGTAATTGATCCATCTTGCGGATATCCAACTGAAGCTCAGTCACATAGCTATCGCCAACTGGGTAACTGCGCACGACTTCTGCACCGCGGATAACCCCATCAACCGCACCTGATGTGCGCTCTGTACCAAGACGTTGGTCTTCAAGTTCAGCACGGCCACTGACTCGCATCCCATAAACTTGTTCCGCAAGTTCACGATAGGCATCGATCTTAGAGGCTCTCATCGCACGGATGCGCTTCTCTTCGTCGTTGCGACCTTTTTGCTCACTGATACTCGCGTAACCAACAGCAACCAAGAAATCGTCTGGTCTCATGCTCTGCAAAGGCTGACAGCCAACAAGCAGTAAAGCAGCAACCACAAATATTAACTTCTTCATCTCGAACTCCTAAGGGCGAAGAATAACAGTATAAGGCTGACTGATCGTTGGGTCAGAACGAATGATCACGCCATCTTGAGTTCGAATACTGTTCAGAGTATCGAGGTCACGGCCAATACGGTCTGCAGGCAAAAAGCCTTGTGCCGAAGCCACGACAATACGAGTTTGCATGCCCACCACTCGAGCATTAACAAGCACACCGCCCTCTTGGCGCAGCATAGTACCCGTTAGTACGTATTGAACGTCTTGCTCTTGAGCTAAGTCTTTCCAGTCACGGCTAATCGCAAAGTCACCTTGATGAGTCACTTGGATAGAACCCGTGGTTTTAAAATCGACCACCTTGAAGCCACGACGTTGAAACTGATGAATGAAGCCTTCAGATACTGAATTACCAAGCCAGTTTGTTGTGTCCATGTGTTGCAGGTCAACAAACGAGGTGATCGCGATAGGCGTTCTTGCTGAGATACTGGTGTTCGACACGATCAAGTCTTCAGTCATGCTTTCAACGAAGAAATCCATGGTGTGACGAGGGCTGTCCATCAGCATGAACTGACTGCCGGCATACTCAGTCTTGCCGTTATAGATCGGCGAATAAGCGCATGATGTCAGCAACATGACACTCATTACTACGAGCCATTTTTTCATTCTCTAATCTCCAGATAGTTTTAGTGCTACCTGTTCCAATATGTTCTCGCCATTATTCTTTTCAATGGATTACAATGTTGGAACAGTCTTTGCTTTTCATTAATGGTTCAGATTAAGAAAAACGCACTTAAGTCAGCTTCAAGCTTATAGTTATTTGTTAAGCAATATTTATACCCAACTGGTAACGAATAGATGAAAAAAATAATTTCTTACTTATTTTCAATAGGTTCACTGATAATCATAAGCTTCAGTGCTCATGCCTCATGGTATGAAGTTACCGGTACCGCAACCATCGTCTCGTCAGAAGAGACGGCAAGGATCCACGCTCTGGAAGACGCGGTCTATAAGGCCGTTCAGTTCTCGGGGGCTGACATTGGCAGTATTGCGAACCTGACGCCTTATCTCGATGGCAAGAAAAAGGAATACCAATTTACTAACCACGAAGTACGCTACATCTTGGTTGATAAAGAGAAGAAACGCGGTGGCAATTTAATGATCACCGCAAGAGTCGACATCTACCCTTCGGCAAATGCTTGCCATGAGAGCCAATACAAGAAAACCTTCTTGGTGGGGAATATCGATGTCACCTCTCCACAACAAGCCGTGATGGGAAGAATCTACAACATCGGTGATGATTTCGGCCACGTGGTTGATAGGCAGCTAGCAAAAGAGTCTCGCAGCTTTGTTTCTGTCGGTACCACCAATTACGACATCGACAAACGTCAACCTGAAGTGATCAAGATGATCGCTCAAGACACGGGCGCGCAATACATTATCGGTGGTGACATTACCGATTTAACGGCAACCATCGAATCCAAGCTATTAAAAGATGACATCATCAACCGTCAGTTTGCATTAGAGATGCAAGTATTTGATGGTAAGACAGGTCATCAAATCTACACCCGTAGCTATCGTGAAGTAGCAAAGTGGCCATTTGCTAAAACCAGTGAAGTTGACACTCGCAGTGCTCGTTTCTGGGCATCGACCTACGGCAGCATGATGCTTCGTGTTAGCCGTAACATCATGTTGGACTTAGAGTCTGAAGTGTCTTGTAAGATCACGCTTCCTGAAGTTGCAGCCGTCTTCGGTAACACAGTGACCATTGATTTGGGCCGAATGCATGGCGTACAACAGGGTGACAAACTGCAGCTATGGCACACAGGTTCGTTTATCGACCAACGAGGTTTACCTCGCAATAAAGTCTCACAAAGCGATATCACACTGACCGTTTCTCGCGTCTACGAGAACGAAGCTGAACTGACGATTGATCAGCCAAGCCTGGCGGGAAGCATTCAAATTGGTGATGTGATGCAAAAAATCATGTAGTTAGCAGCACTCTAAACTCATAGTTTCTAATAAAGCCTTAGCACCTCTGTTAAGGCTTTAATTTTTTCATGGGTATTAGTTTCGGTTTTTACGTATTTGTCGTAACCTTACTAATAACATAATCATCATTTAGCAAGCTATGAGTCAGAATAATCTAATTGGTGCTACCGGCTATCGCTTTATTTCGAAAGGTAAGACCGCTTTTAAGATCCACATCCACACACCAGAAGACACGGTACTGCACCGGTCTGTCGGTTTTGTTCGTATGGGCGAAGAAAAAGCACTCAAGAAAACCATCAAATTGAGAGACGAGCTGGGTAAAGAGCTTTGGGGTAAGTTTTGGAAGAAGGTTCTCAAGGAGCCTTACCTAATGACGCGCCTTCCGCATAGTTTAGAGCCTAAGATTGTATTCAAGCCAAACCCAACACAAACTGACCCTGAACATCGTGATGAGTGCTATATAGCCAAATGGCGCGTGTTCTCCGATAACGGCGATTACAAATACAAAACCAAGGTCTGCTCCATCAGAAAGCACGGTCGACTGGCCGCATACAGCCAAACTAAACGCGCACTACTTGACGCTCACAAAGACGTGATTGATTTACTCATATTCATGGGACGCCTCAACAGCATCGACCTGAAGTAGCTTTAAATTCCAATCAGTTTACCTAATGAATCAGATACAAAAACAGCCGCATTTGCGGCTGTTTTTTTATTTTTAGAGCAATGAGATAGAACTATCACGATGGCAAAGCACTAAATAGACCATCTAGCTTCGGCAAATCTCTGCCAGTGTCGTCAATCGGCGTTTTGAATCTTTCACATAAGGATTGGTTTGATCCCATGCGTAGCCCGCTAAAATCGAGCACACCATTTGTTTAATCTTAGGGTTGGGATCCTGATAGAAAATCACATCCTGCAGAGTACCGGAGTACCAACCTTCAACGTACGTTCTGAAGGTGTTTACGCCAACCATCAGCGGGTCCGCGTATTCACGTTCCCAATCGACCGTCTCACCATTGAGCTGCTTTTCCACACACTCAACCGCAAACTGCGCCGACTTCATGGCAATCGTCACGCCTGACGAGAACACAGGATCAAGAAACTCACCAGCATTACCCAGTAGTGCGTATTTGTCAGTTGCAAGGTGTTTAACGTTGGCAGAGTAACCACCGATTTCACCCGCAGGGTTTGGGTACTCAGCGTTTGCCAATATTTCAGCCAAACCCGGCTCTTCCATTGCCAATTGCTTAATCGCGGCAATCTTATCTTCAGGGTAAGACTCAAAGAACTTCGGCTCCCCTACCACACCAAATGAAGAAACACCGTTGCTAAACGGGATCAACCAATACCAGACATCAGGATTGGTTGGGTGCACAGAGATTAGGATTTTGTTTCGGTCATAATCTAGCTCAGTATCCACCTCAGCGATATGATCGTTAATATGCGTGAAAATAGCTTTTCGAGGTGGAAGTGATGATTGCTCTTCCAGATCAAGCATCTTCGGCAACACTCGACCAAAACCACTGCCATCCAAAACGTACTGTGCTTCGAGCTGATAGCTTTCTCCATCAAGTACTTGAACATCTAAAATAGTGCTGTCGTCGGTAAAATTAATGCCCGTCAACTCATGCTGGTAATCAATAGTGACACCTTGTGCCTCAGCAGTATCTGCAAGCACCTTATCAAAAGCACCACGTTGAACCTGAAAAGTGGTTCCCGGCCCTGTAGAGAACTTATCCTCAAAATTGAACGCGGTGTACACGCCATTTTTACGAAATGCTGCGCCATCTTTGTATTGGAAGTTAGCCTTGGTCACCGCGTCGGTCATGCCCGCTTGTTCAATCACTTCCATACAAGCGGGTAGTAGGCTTTCGCCAATTGAGAAGCGAGGGAACACGCTCTTTTCGATTACTCGAACATCGATGCCTTTTTTGTGCAATAAAGACGCGGCAATAGACCCTGATGGCCCAGCTCCGATGATCACTACTTGAGTAGACAGTTTTTTCATTAATTTAAGCCATGTTTGTTATGTGTTATTGCGCGCTAGCTTTCAATTCAAGAAGCGTATGACCAAGACCAATATCATCGGTACGAGTCACCACTTCAAAGCCAGCTTCTTCAACTATCTCTAAGAAATCTTCACTGCGGTAAAAACGACTGTTGCCGTTTGCCAAGCAGGTAAAGTAAAGCGAAGTCGCGTTTAAGCTATACGAAGCTGCATCGTATTTCTGTGCATCCCAGAACAATTCAAGGATATAAACGGTCGCTTGTTCTGACATATGAGAGCGGACACGCTTTAAGATGCTAAGGATTTCCATTGGCGAGAAACAATCGAGGAATTGACTCATCCACCACACATCCGCACCCGTTGGCAGCGCTTGTTGCTTATCTAGCATGTTGGCCGGGAAAGGCGTCACTCTGTTTTGATGGCCATGTTGCTTAGCGTTCGCCATTGCCATTTCTAACTGCTGTGGCAAATCAACAATCGTGACTTCAACATCAGAATCATGGTTGCAACACTGCATTGCCCACTTACCGGTATTGCCGCCAATATCCACCAGCGATTTAGGTTTCTTGCTGAAAACCTTCTCAAGCAAAACGGGGAATGAGCGATCAGAATAGAAATGATCGAACTTGAACCAGCTCTCTTTCGCTTTTTCAGGTAATTGAGACAAGCCTTGGTAGATCGTCTCCCAATCCCCTAGCTCCTTCAAACCAGCAGGAGTGCCCTCTTCAATCGCTTCAGTGAGATGCATCATCGCGGCATAACAAACATCGGCTGTGAAATCCATGTTTGCGTTGGTCATGCCATCATGCAACAGGTAGAAACCAAGGTTGGCTATCTTATAGTTAGGCTTTTCCCAAACAACAATATGAGCGCTAAGCGCCATATCAAGTAACACTTTCACACCATATTCAGATACACCTGTTATTTCTGAAATAGTCTCAGCAGGTAAGCCATCGCTCCCGGCATCATCGAGCGCTTTTAAAATACCTAAATCACGAAGTGTACGAGCAGTATGAAAAACAATAGGAGCAAAAGATAATTTTTGTGCTTCTGTTTTTGCTTCTAATGCATTGAATGGATCTAATTTATATTCCGACACGAAAAACCTAACTTATAAATAATAGAGGGTTACTCAGCTGCCATTTGTGCAAGCTTACGTTTAATATCAACGTTTAAGTTATTAACCCAGCGGTTGTAATTACGGTGTATTTCACCATCGTCATACTTCAAATTCTCTGATTCAACGTAAAGAATAGAGTAAAATTTGTCGTTATAAGGGATATCAACCACTGCGTGATGTGAACGAACATACAATTCAGCGCGGATCAAACCAGGTTTAATCTCAGAAACTAACCAGCCTCGATTTTCAGCAGATTCATAAATAGCTGATTTCACCTGTTTACTTTGAAGATTATGTGCAACTGGAGTATCCTCAACATTCATTACAGGCTGGACACGTCCACACCCTGCAAGAACCAATATGAATAACATTGAAACGGCTATTTTTAGTAATTTCATTTAAATTCCTTACCTGTGTTTATTTATAAGCACGCATAGTATTTAGTTAGACCCAAAGCAAATCAATACTCTATGTCAAATCAATCCCAATTAATGTCGTTTAATATTGAGAAATGGTCTGCAAACTCGGCTGGTCTCAATTCTGATGCCGAATGGCAAGCCTGGAGCACTAATTTAGATTGGCCGCAAGATGGCTCAACTGAATTTAAAGCGATCCCACCGATGATGCGCCGCCGAATGAGCCTACAAAGTAAATTGGCCGTTCAAACTGCATTGACACTCTTAAAAGACAACTCGATTGATTATCTGGTTTTTGCCAGTCGACATGGTGAACTGCACCGAACCGCAACCTTGATCCAGTCGATATTGGAAGGTGATGATGCCTCGCCAATGGCGTTTTCACAGTCCGTGCATAATACAGCCGCAGGGTTAACTACCATCGCAGCGAAAGCACCAATCCCTCTGACCTCTATCGCGGCCGGCCAAGATACTTTCCACAACGCTTTGATTGAAGCCTATCTTTACCTGAATCAATATCCATCGCATCGTGTTTTAGTTATCGATTTCGACCAGCCTTTACCTGAGCTCTATCAAGAGTTCGAAGCTCAAAATTATGCCGACTATGCGCTAGGGTTAGTGCTCACCTCAGGAAGTGATTACTCAGTATCAAGAGCTGTAACTTCAGTATCAAAGTCTGTAGCTAACGAAAGCTCAGCCACTCCTTTACCACAAGGCTTGCAGGCGCTACAAAACATCCTTCTAGGTTCACAGAGCTGGACCATAACAGGTAAGCATCAAGATTGGACTTGGACAAACAACGCGAAAGCCGGAGAACTATAATGAGCAAGGTCGACCAATATTGGCGAGTATTCGCGACAGGCCTCTGCTTTACCATCTTCGGCTTGGGAGGCCTAATTCTCAGCTTCTTGATCTTGCCATCTATCGCGCTCATCACTCCTAACACCATTCAGCGTGAGCTCAGAGCTCAACGATTGATTCGCTTCTCATTCAATGCCTTCTGCCAGATCATGAAATTCACAGGCGCAATAGATTATCGAATTGATGGTGCGGAACTACTGCGAGAAGATCGCAACTGTATCATCGTCGCCAATCACCCAAGTTTGATTGACTATGTACTGATCGCCTCGCAACTTCCTCAATGTGATTGCCTCGTTAAAGCAGCCATTTGGGAAAACCCATTTATGAAAAGGATCGTAAAAGCCGCGGGCTACATACCCAATCAGGCTCCCGACGATCTTTTAGAACGCTGTGAAGAGCGCTTTTCGCGCGGGAATGTGTTACTTGTTTTTCCCGAAGGCACTCGCACAACGCCCGGAATTGAACCATCCTTACAGCGTGGTGCGGCACAAATTGCCACCCGAACACAAACCGATTTACGGGTGATTCATATTACGGTTTCTCCGACATTCTTAACGAAAGAGAAAAAATGGTATCAAGTTCCTGTGACGAAGCCCTTTTTTCATGTCGCGGTGAAAGGTAAAATAGAAGTCGCACCATTTATTGAAGGCTCAAATAATTTAACTTCGGCAGCAAGACGCCTTAATCATCATCTTGCACAAACAATTTTCCCTTCCGAAGAAAACATTTAGCGTATCAATAACATAACAGGCGATATCGGCATTTCGAAAATACCTCATATAATGTAGAATCGCCCCCTTAAAGCAGCATTTAGACAAAGCATTAAGTAGGCCAAAGTGGAAACATTACACAACGAACTGAAACAACTGATCATCGACGCATTAAATCTTGAAGACATGAGCATTGATGAGATTGAAACGGAAGCTCCACTGTTTGGTGATGGACTAGGACTAGATTCTATTGATGCACTAGAACTTGGCCTTGCTATCAAGAAGAAGTACAACATCGTAATTGATGCTGATGATTCAAACACTCGCGAGCATTTTGCATCGGTTGAAAACCTAGCGAAGTACATCTCATCTCAAACGAACAACTAGACAGATCTTTATGACACAAGCTAACCAACAAGAAGTATACAACCAGGTTAAAGATGCGCTGATTGAGCTGTTCGAGCTTGATGCTGAAGATATCACACCAGAAGCTCATCTTTATCTTGATCTAGACCTAGACAGCATTGATGCGGTTGATTTGGTCGTTCACCTACAGAACGTAACAGGTAAGAAGATCAAGCCTGAAGAGTTCAAAGCAGTGCGCACCGTTAATGACGTTGTAGAGTCTGTGGTTGAACTATTGAAGGACGCATAATGCGTCCTCTGCTGACTTTGCTGTCGGCAATCATACTTTTCACATATCCAATAGCGGTTTACTTTGGACTCAACAAGTTTGGCCTGCAAACCGTGGGTATCGTCTTGGCCGTTATCTTTGCTGTTCGCATTTTTACCGGCGGCCAGGCAAAAATCAAAGAGCTAAAACACCTAGCTTGGATCAGTGGAAGTGCTGGTATTGTTCTGCTGACATTAGGTTTAGCCTTTAAGCAGCATGGCTGGCTAACCTATTATCCCGTTATCGTTAATGTTTGCATGCTGGCTGTATTTGCTTCAAGCCTATGGCAACCACAAACGATTATCGAACGTCTTGCTCGCCTTCAAGAGCCTGAGCTTCCACAAAGTGGCATTGATTACACCAGAAAAGTTACCAAAGTCTGGTGCTTGTTCTTCGTTATCAACGGCTCTATTGCTTTTTACACCTGCTTCCAACCGCTAGAAGTATGGACCCTATACAATGGCTTACTCAGCTATCTGTTTGCAGGGGTGCTCTTTGCCGGGGAATGGGTAGTAAGACAACGCATTCGTCAGAGTTAAATTGTTATGACCCAAACCGTATCTTACACCTCGTTGTCTGAACTTCTCAGCCAGAACAGAGCCCCTGAATCTATTGTCTGCTTTAACGACAATAGTGAGATTACGTGGCAAGCCTTTAACGACGACTTATCTCAACTCGTGCACCTTTTATCTTCATCCCCTTTTCAACGAGTTGCGATTTGTACCCAAGATAGCTACCTATTTTCGATAGCATTTTTAGCGTGTGCAGCAGCGAACAAACACATCATCTTACCGGGTAACTACCAACCTTGTGCACTTGCTGAGTTAAGTGAACAGTTTGATTGCCTGCTAGTTGATGGCTCGATTGGCGAAGTTGAGGTAAGTGACGTTCGCAATATCCAAACCTTATTGGACTCAAGCACCGAACTACAAAAGCCTCTAACCGGTGCTCTTACGACCATTGATTTGGCAACAATCCCATTAACTCTGTTTACTTCAGGTTCCAGCGGTACGCCAAAAGCGATAGATAAAACGTTAGAACACCTAGATATTGAGACCGCTCAGTTAAACAAAAACTGGGGCGAATTACTCAAGAATAACCGAGTCCAAAGTACGGTCTCGCACCAACATATCTATGGTTTACTGTTTAGAATTTTATGGCCACTCAGCTCTGGTGTTCCGTTTGCTCGCAACAACCTCGAGTACCCTGAACAAATTCTGTCTCATGCCAATAAAAACTGTGTTCTGATCAGCAGCCCTGCACTACTGAAGCGATTAAAGCATGAGACCAACAAGGTACAACTTGCAGGAATCTTCTCTTCGGGTGGCCCATTGCCTACCGAGTCGGCTCACCAGTCACGAGATCTACTAGGACATTTACCTATCGAGGTATTTGGCAGCACAGAGACCGGTGGCATCGCCTTTCGCCAACAAGAGAGCGCTCAAACCCCTTGGCAGCTTTTTGACTGTATTGAGGCTAGTCTCAACAGTGAGAATTGCATTAAGTTATTGTCGCCGTATATCGATAAGAACAACTGGTATCAAACCGCTGATGAGTGCGAGATGGTCTCGGAGAATCAATTCATATTGAAGGGCCGAACCGACCGAGTGATCAAGATAGAAGAAAAACGAGTATCACTGGTTGAAGTGGAGAAACGACTGGAGCAACTGCCTTGGATAAGTGAGTGCGTGGTGATTCCATTTGAGGAGCCTGAACGATTAATCTTAGCCTCTGTTTTGGTATTATCAGATGAAGGCCAAGCCGCTCTATCGACCATGAGCAAAGGTAAATTCTGGTTGATGCTGCGTACAGAGCTCAGAAAGTGGTTAGAGCCAATCGCTATCCCACGAAAGTATCGTATTGTTGATGAGATCCCTCTCAACAGCCAAGGCAAGCGATTAACATCTCACATAGAACAGCTAATAAAATCATAGAAACCGCTGATCGTATTTTACACTGAGATTATCTTTTTATATTTTTGTCAAAGAGCCAATATTTGCCCAAGGATTCTAAGCACGCCCTATGGATAAAAGAAAACCAAACATCATTACTGTAGACACGGTAGAAAATGAATCGACCCTGACACTTCATGTTAGCGGAGATATCACCGATTTTAAGGGGCACTTCAAGAGCTTCCCTATTCTACCGGGCGTCACGCAAATTGATTGGGCACTTCACTACGCAGTCCAAGAGTTAGGCGTTCCTGGTTTCTTTAAAGGCATGGAAGTCATTAAGTTCCAAGAGCCTATCCTGCCTGACGCTACAATCCAGCTATCACTCAAATGGGATGCTGACAAAGACAAGCTGAGCTTTAGTTACACCTCGAACAACGGTGAACAGACCCACTCTTCAGGCAAAATGAAGCTGGGAGAAAAAAGTGAATAGCGCTCCCGTCGAGGCTACTTCTCAACACCCAACAGAAGAAAGCAGCTACAAGGCTTGCTTCCTTATCCCGTGCTTTAACCATGGCGCAACCATGCCTACTGTGGTCTCGTCGCTCCATCACTTTGAGTTGCCGATCATCATCGTCGACGATGGCAGTGAACTGACCACAAAACAGTTTCTAGCTCCTCTTGCAGAGCACTCACACGTAACCTTGGTGACACTTGACCAGAACCAAGGCAAAGGCGGTGCAGTAAAGGCCGGTATCAAAAAAGCACACGAACTCGGCTTTAGCCACGCCATTCAAATTGATGCTGACGGACAACACGACCTTGAAGCCTTACCAACATTAATTAAGGCATCACAAGCTAAGCCACAACGTCTGATATCAGGTCAGCCTGTCTACGACGAGAGTGTGCCAAAGGCGAGACTGTACGGGCGCTACGCGACACACATTTGGGTATGGATAGAAACCCTTTCTTTATCAATTAAAGACAGCATGTGCGGCTTTAGAGCGTACCCTATCAACCAAACACAAGCGGTACTTAGCAAATACGATATTGGCTCTAGAATGGACTTCGATATCGAAATTCTAGTTCGCCTGTACTGGGAAGGCTGCGACATAGACTTCGTTGAAACTCGAGTCATCTATCCTGAAAACGGCATCTCTCATTTCGATGCATTGTGGGATAACATCAAAATCAGTTGGATGCATACGCGCCTGTTCTTCGGCATGTTGCCAAGAGCACCAAAGCTGATTGCTCGCCATTTCAAATCCGATTCTGCTGAAAGTTACCAAGCTTCATCGACGGATTCAGAACTGCAAACTTCAGAGCAACCGCACTGGTCTCGCACCCAGGAACGCGGCACCGTGTTAGGTATCAAACTGTTATTAGCCATTTATACCTTGTTAGGTCGCGGTGTGTTCAACCTTATTCTGCGTGCCGTCATGCGTTACTACCACTTAACGGGCAAGCGCGCGCGAAACGCTTCTGAGCAATACTTGTTTCAGTTGAAGGCCTATGCGGAACAGCAAAATATTGAGTTACCCGGCGAACTAACCAGCTACAACCATCTGCTTTCGTTTGGGCATACCATGCTCGACAAGCTTGCGGCATGGAAAGGCGATTTCTCAGTAGAGAACCTCACCATCCATGGCCAAGACCAATTCGAAAACATGGTGGCAAATAAGCAAGGTGTGCTGATTTTAGGCTCACACCTAGGCAACATTGAATTATGTCGCGCTTTAGGTCGCAGACACTCAAACATCAAAATCAATGCGCTGGTTTTTACAGAACACGCAGAGCGTTTTAATTCAGTAATGAAAGCGGTTAATCCGCAGTCAGATCTAAACCTAATTCAAGTGACTTCAATGGGGCCTGATACGGCTATCCTTTTACAGCAGAAGTTAGAGCAAGGTGAGTGGATCGTTATTGTCGGGGATAGAACTTCCACCAGCAAAGAGAGCCGCTCGGTATGGGCAGAGTTCTTGGGTAAGGAAGCGCCGTTCCCTCAAGGGCCATTTATGTTAGCCTCTGTACTCAAAGCACCCGTATTTTTGCTATTTGGGTTACGTGACGATTCACAAGCAAACCCGCACTTTAATGTCTATTTCGAGCATTTTAGCGACAGAATCGAGCTACCCAGAAAAACACGCGAACAATCTTTAAAGCAAGTCGTTCAACAATACGCAGACCGACTTCAGCACTACACACTGAAAGCACCGCTTCAGTGGTACAACTTTTTTAATTTTTGGACATTGAGCAAGCACCATGACGAAAAAGAATCCAAATAGCATCACCTTTGGTGCCGAACGCCTCACAATTGAGGATGTTGTCGCTATCTCACAGGGCGCAAAAGCCTCGATGAACACCAGTGACGAGTTCACTTCAAAAATCGACCGCGGTGTAGCATTCCTAGAGCGCCTACTTAAAGAAGAAGGCGTGATTTACGGCGTTACAACAGGTTACGGTGACTCTTGTACGGTTGCGATTCCGCCAAGCCTTGTCGATGAACTGCCTCTTCACCTAACACGCTTCCACGGTTGTGGCTTGGGTGACATACTGTCTCACGAGCAAGCACGTGCGGTACTTGCAACTCGTCTTTGTTCGCTCTCACAAGGTGTATCTGGTGTGACTCATGATCTGCTTAACCAGATCGTTACCCTTATCAACCAAGATATCTCACCGCGTATTCCTCAAGAAGGATCGGTGGGTGCCAGTGGCGACTTAACACCTCTGTCTTACTTAGCAGCCGCGTTGATTGGGGAGCGTGATGTCATCTACAAAGGTGAAGTACGCCCAACCAGTGACGTCTACAAAGAGCTAGGCATTAGCCCTATTAAGCTTAAGCCAAAAGAAGGCTTGGCATTGATGAATGGTACGTCTGTCATGACGGCATTAGCGTGTATCGCTTATAAGCGTGCAGAATACCTAGCTCAGCTATCAACTAAGATCACGGCTATGGTATCGGTCGGTATGCACGGCAATGACTTCCACTTCGATGAAGCCTTGTTCGCAGTAAAACCTCATCCGGGTCAACAACAAGTTGCGGCATGGCTGCGTGATGATCTGCAAGCAGATCGCCCGCCACGTAACAGTGACCGCCTACAAGATCGTTACTCTCTGCGCTGTGCTCCACATGTTATCGGTGTGGTTCAAGACTCTCTACCTTGGCTTCGCCAGATGATCGAGAACGAGTTAAACAGTGCAAACGACAACCCAATTATCGACGGTGATAACGAACGCGTACTGCACGGTGGACACTTCTATGGTGGTCATATCGCAATGGCAATGGATACACTAAAAACTGCCGTAGCCAACCTTGCTGACCTGCTTGATCGCCAAATGGCCCAGCTGATGGATTACAAGTTCAACAACGGCTTACCATTCAACCTAACGGGTGCTGAAGGCGAACGTAAACCAATCAACCACGGCTTCAAAGCAGTACAGATCGGCGTGTCAGCTTGGACAGCAGAAGCATTGAAACACACCATGCCTGCAAGTGTGTTCTCTCGCTCAACTGAGTGTCACAACCAAGACAAAGTAAGCATGGGCACCATTGCTGCTCGTGACTGTTTACGTGTTCTAGAGCTAACCGAACAAGTCGCGGCAGCGTCACTTCTGGCTGGTACGCAAGCGCTTGAACTTCGTAAACGCCACAATGAACTTGATGAGCACCACATGAGTGAGAACCTCAAGCACATTCGCGACGAAGTACTGAAAGAGTTTGAGTTTATTGTCGAGGACCGTCCGCTGGAAGGCGATCTACGCCACTTTATTTCTCGTATTCAAAATCAGCATTGGTCACTTTACTAAAAGAACTTTACTCATAGAGTAGTTAACCTCATAAAGTAGCTAAGTTCATATAGTAACCAACCCTTTACGCAATATTGTTGAGAGCGATTTATGTCTGAAATCCTTCATCCATTACAATCTGAGGTGACACTTGTCACCTCATTCCAAGATGCCGACCCAATGGGTGTGATCTATCACGGCAACTACTTCCGATTTTTTGAAGAAGTAAGACGCATCATGATGGATAAGATTGAATACAACTACCATGAGATGAAGGATTCAGGTTACATGTGGCCTATCATCGATACCCGCGTAAAATACATTAAGGCGATACCGTTTAATCACAAGATTAAGGTCACGGCGAAGCTCACCGAGTGGGAAAACCGCCTGCGCGTCGATTATGAAATTCATGATGCTCTAACAGGCGCTCGCATGACACGTGCTCACACAATGCAGGTTGCGGTAACCATTGAAGAGCAAGAGATGTGCTTTGCTTCACCGAAAGTGTTTACCGACAAGGTAGAACACTGGCACCAGTTTGGCTGCTTACCTCTAGCTGAACATCAATCTCAGGCCTCTAACCCACAGCAGGTGAATCATGAGTCTGTTTAAACTCAGTCGTAAACACATCAGCGGCTTGCTGTTAGGACTCGCTGCGATGATTGCGAGTGGCCTTGCTAGCGCTAGTCAAAACACCGCTGCCGTCGGTTCTATTTCAGAACTGCAAACGGTGTTGAGTGAAAATAGCATTGTTCGTGGCGAGTTTACTCAAACACGCAATATGGAAATGTTCGCCCAGCCTCTGACGTCGCAAGGTACATTCCTATTAGACAAATCAAACGGCCTACTCTGGACACAAACCACACCGTTTCCGGTGAACTTAGTGCTCACCGACAACAAGTTGAGCCAAAGGTTTGCCGACCAGCCCGCAAAGATCATCACTGATAAAGAAAACCCAATGGCGTTTTATTTCAGCCATATTTTCCTATCTGTGTTCCACGGTGATACACAAAAACTTCAAGACCAATTCTCACTGTCATTCCAGCCTGCAACCGTGCAAAGCTCAGACCATAACACAGGATCTTGGACACTGACTCTTAAGCCCAAAAGCGCGCCAATGAATGCAGTATTTGAGGCCATCACGCTGCAAGGCAACGGTGATATTGAGCGTATCGAGTTAAAAGAGATTCGTGGAGATAGCACGGTGATCGAATTTAGCCAGCTAAGCCACCAACCGGAAGTATTGTCAGATGCCGAAGCGCAACAATTTCAACTCTAAGCTCGCCCTTGTCTGGCTAGTAATTGCGGCGCTTTTTAGCGGACTGTTGATTAAACAGTTCGCTTTTTCTTCTTCAGTGCCGATCGAAAGCAACATCATGAAATTGCTGCCTGAAAATCAGCAAGATCCTATGGTTGAACAAGCTTTCCAGCAGATTTCCAACTCGATGAGTGAGCAAGTGGTATTTATCTTGAGTGGATCAGACATCAAGAACACCATCGCGGCAACCAAAGTCTTTGAAAAAGCACTCAATCACGACTCATTTTCAGGTGGTTCAGTACTCTTCAAACACGTGCAAGGTAAAATCAACTCGAGCACACAAAGCCAATGGAGTGACTTCTACTTCCGTCATCGAGCTCAACTACTAACAGAGCAACAAAAAGAGACTCTGACGCACGCACCAGAGTCACGTGCTCAGTATGTGATTCAATCCTTGTACAACCCTTTTTCAGGCGTGACAGCGACCGAGCTAACCTTAGACCCATTCCTGCTATTCCGTGACTATATAAGCGAGGTGGGCACCCGCTCGAGTAACTTTGGGCTTAAAGATGGCTATCTCACCGCTCAATCTCAAGAGCAATCACATATCCTCGTTACCGCGACGCTCGCGGGCTCTCCTTATAGCTTGGCAATTCAAGAACAGCTTCCTGCGTTAGATACTTTAGAGCGAGACATTGAGAAGCAATTTGACGTTAAAGTTCAGCACACTGGCGTAGTTTTCTACGCAAATTACGGTACTCAAAGTGCGAAGTCTGAAATCAGCACTATTGGCTTAGGGTCATTAGCGGGCGTAATTTTATTGGTGTGGTTAACCTTTCGTAGCGCACTGCCACTTGCCTTGTCGTTGCTCTCAATTAGCACGGGGTTATTGGTCGCACTGGCGTGCACCGTCGCTATCTTTGGCAAGGTCCACCTATTCAGCTTGGTGTTTGGAGCGAGCTTGATTGGCGTATCCATTGATTACTCATTCCATTACCTCACTGACCGTTTGGCCGCAGGAAGCCGATGGCAGAGTGATAAAGGGCTAAAGCACATCTTAGTTGCCATCACCCTGGGTTTAATCACTAGCTTAATCGGATATCTAGGGCTGCTGGTTGCGCCCTTCCCTGGCCTACAGCAACTTGCGCTATTCTCGTCTATCGGGCTTATCGCCGCCTACGCTAGCGTGGTGTGCTGGTACCCTGTATTGGCCTCTAAACCAAGCCAAGAGCGAGCGCTTCCTTTGGCCGGCCTTTGGCAGACATGGTTAAACTTGTGGAGCAACCCCAGATTTAGAATCGGCTTGCCATTGATAGTGACCGTCTTAAGTTTGGCGTCAATCACCCAGGTCCGCTACGACGACGATATCAGGCAACTTCAAGCAATGCCTGACGAGCTAAAACAACAAGAGCAGGCCATATCAGAAATATCTGGCCTAGGCAGTGCTCAGAACATGCTGTTAGTTACTGCCGAAAGCAACCAAGCGCTGCTCAATAAGTTAGCGTTGATCAGCTCTAATCTTGATAACTTAGTCGCTCTGCAAGCTATCTCAGGTTATCGCAGCGTCAATCAACACCTACCAAGTGAACAAGAACAACACCAAAACTATCAGCTAGTTAAGCAACTTTATGATAGTCAAAACACCACATTGCAAAGTACGCTTGGCTGGCCGAGCTTCCCAGAGCTTCCTAAATACAGTCCGATCACGCTCGATGAGTTTCTATTGTCGCCTGTATCAGAGCCGATTCGTCCGCTTTGGTTACAACCAATCAATAACCAAGCAGCGTCGGTTATCATGATCAAAGACGTCATTAACACTGAGCTGTTCTCACAGTGGTTGGAGTCAGACTTCGCTCAGCAACAGGGTGTGAAATACCTCAATAAAGCAGATGAAATCTCCTCTCTTTTTGCTGAGTACCGCGTCAAAATTACCGAGCTGTTATTGATTGCCTTCGCTGCTATTGGCATGGTGCTAGGTTGGCGATATGGCGTGAAACAAAGCCTATTAATGCTTCTACCATCTCTTATCGCAGGTGTAGCGGGGTTAGCGGTGACTGGCGTTTTAGGCTCAACATTGAACCTATTTAATCTGCTTGGTTTGATTCTGATTTTAGGGATCGGTATCGACTATACCCTGTTCTTTGCGGAGCAGAAGAAGTCGCTAAGCACCCTATTAGCGATCACTTTGTCTGGCCTCACGACACTGCTGTCATTCGGCTTACTGTCACTGAGTCAGACTCATGCTATTCATAGCTTCGGGATTACCGTGTTAACCGGAATTTTTGTGGCGTGGCTGCTCTCCCCACTCGCGATCAACAATGAGCAAGCCACAGAAAAGAACAAACCTCGTGAGGCCTTTAGATGAACAAGACGATCAAGATAGCACTCGCTGTCGTATTTAGCTTCCTACTCAATGCCTGTTCACTGGTTTCTCAACAACCGACAGGTGCAAGTGTCGCAATCGATCAAGAGACAGAATTAGCCTTACCCCTTCCTGCGGATCTTGGATACTCATTGACGGCAAGTCAGTTGATCAGCGCGACTTGGCAAGAGGATACCCAGCAGTTACCGGTTCAAGTTGAAGTCACGCCCGATAAAGTCGTTTTGGCGGGCTTCTCTTCTTGGGGTACACGCATCTTATCGCTGCAGTATCAAAACCAAGCCATTGAAACACAAGTGCTATCTGGCCTCGGAGCTACCCTACCTCAGCCCGAACAAGTACTGTTTAATTTAATGCTCACCTTGTGGCCTGCAGAAGCATGGGCCCAACCGCTACAAGGTATTGGGTGGCATTTGGTCGATACAGATAACAGCCGCACTGTGTTTGATGACAAGAAGCAGGCAATCATCCGAATTGATTACCAAGCACAACCGAATACACACAAAACAGCAGGCAACATTGTTTTTAAACATTTGACCCAAGGCTACACCATTACGATACAAACGTTGAATTCAACGATTATCGATAACCCAAGTAAGAGCTAAACACTATGCCTATTTATATCCAAGACTGTGGTTTCCACTCAGCGCTAGGCTCAAGTATTACTGACATTCATGGCTGCCTAAAAGGCGAACGTGAACCAAACATGATTGAAGTGAGTGATATGCTGAACGACGGCAAACACACTGTCGTTGGCAAAATCGCAGGTGAGCTACCAGAGGTTCCGTCCACTCTCGCGAAGTATGCCACTCGCAACAATCAACTGGCGTTATCAGTTCTCAATCAAATCAAAGACTCTATTAAGAAAGCAAAGTCACAATTTGGCGCAGATAGAATTGCTGTGGTAATTGGCACCAGCACCTCAGGTATCTCGGATGGTGAAGCGGCCTTCAAACAAAAACTGACAAACGGTGAGTTTCCAGAATATTACCATTACTCAAAACAAGAGCTTGGTGACACTTCTGAGTTCGTTAGCCAATATTGCGCGTTAACGGGACCAAACTATGTCATCTCTACGGCTTGCTCATCCAGTGGCCGTGTATTTCTGAGCGCCCAACGCTTGTTAGATTCAGGCATGGCTGATGCCGTGTTAGTCGGTGGTGTGGATACATTGTGTAAGCTGACACTCAATGGTTTCCATGGTCTTGAAGCCCTTTCAACCAAACATTGTAAGCCATTTAGCGAATCTCGAGATGGCATTAATATTGGTGAAGCAGCCGCATTTATGTTGCTCAGTAAAACCAAGATCAAGCGTGTTCATTCTACTCAAAACACACCTCAAATTGCCTTATTAGGCTGTGGTGACAGCTCTGATGCGCACCATATTTCAGCGCCTCACCCTGAAGGAAATGGCGCCGAACAAGCAATGAAAAAAGCTTTATATTCTGCACAGTTAACCGCAGAAGACATCGGTTACATCAATGCGCATGGTACCGCAACGCCACTCAATGACTCGATGGAAAGTAAAGCCATCCATCGTATTTTCGCAAACAAGGTTCCCGTAAGTTCTACCAAGCCGTTGACCGGGCATACTCTAGGCGCAGCAAGTGCGATTGAGGCTGCAATTGCTTGGCATATTTTGAAATATGACTTACCGCTTCCCTTACAAAAATGTCGGGATAAAGCTGAAGATATTGAGGTTGATTTGGTAAACTGTTCCCAGAAACTTAAAGTAAAGAATATCTTAAGCAACTCGTTTGCTTTTGGTGGTAACAACATTAGCCTGATTTTTGGTGTAGTAAATGACTGATATCCCTTCTGTAGACCAACTTCTCCCTCACGATGATCCGATGATATTAATCGATCGTGCTATCAGCGTAGAGGCGTTGTCGATCCACTGTCAGGTCGATATTGGTGACCATAATCTGTTCTTTAATGCCGAATCTCAAACAGTACCAGCATATGTTGGCATCGAGTTTATGGCGCAGTCTGTAGCGGCATGGTCTGGATATCACGCACTGAAAAGCGGCACCACTCCCCCTATCGGTTTTCTGCTTGGCTCTCGTCGCTATAAATCACTGTGTGATGAGTTTACTCAAGGCCAGACCCTTGATATCTATGCTGAACAACTGATGGAAGACAGCGGCATGGCCGTGTTTACCGCGAGAGTCGAAGACCAAGGCGAATTAGTGGCTCAATGCCAACTCAATGTCTACGTGCCAACTGAACAAAAATTACAAGAAATGAAAACTAGGAGCCCATCATGACCCGTCAGGTTTTAGTCACTGGTGCCAGCAAAGGCATTGGTAAAGCGATCGCTATTCAACTCGCGAAAGACGGATTTGAAATCGCCGTTCATTACATGGGTGACAAACAGGGTGCTGAAGAGACTCTACAATCGATCACCGAGCAAGGTGGCGCTGGACGTCTTATCCAATTTGATATCAGCAACCGCAGCGAATGTCGTGAAAAGCTAGAGTCAGATATTGCTGAACATGGCGCTTACTACGGTGTGGTAAACAACGCAGGCATTACTCGCGACAATGCATTCCCTGCGATGACAGAAGAAGAGTGGGATGGCGTGATCCACACCAACCTAGACAGCTTCTACAACGTACTTCACCCTTGTGTTATGCCTATGGTTCAAAAGCGTAAAGGTGGCCGTATCGTCACTCTAGCGTCTGTATCAGGCATTATGGGTAATCGTGGGCAAACTAACTATGCAGCGGCAAAAGCGGGGGTGATTGGTGCAACTAAGTCTCTTGCTCTAGAACTCGCAAAACGTAAGATCACCGTAAACTGTGTCGCTCCAGGCTTAATTGACACAGGTATGGTTGACGAGCACGTGAAAGATCACGCGCTTCCTCAAGTACCACTGCGCCGAATGGGTGAGCCGGAAGAAGTGGCAGGCCTAGTGAGCTACCTAATGTCGGATATTGCAGGCTACGTAACTCGCCAAGTGATTTCAGTAAATGGAGGCTTAGTATGACCCGCCGCGTTGTTGTAACTGGCATGTCTGGTGTTACTGCTTTTGGTAACGACTGGCAACAGATAGAGCCAAAACTAAAGGCCTGTGAAAATGCGACTCAATATATGCCAAGCTTCGAGCAATATGATGGTCTCAACACTAAGCTTGCAGCGCCTATTGATGACTTCCAACTGCCTAAACACTACAAGCGTAAGCAAGTTCGTGGCATGGGCCGAGTATCACGTCTAGCAACCGTTGCTACTGAGAATGCATTGGAGCAAGCCGGCTTAATTGGTCACGATGTATTGACCAATGGTGAGACTGGTATCGCTTACGGCTCTTCAACCGGCAGTACCGATGCGGTTGGTGCTTTTGGAGTGATGCTGAACGAGAAGTCTACACGAGCAATCACAGCAACCACTTACGTACAGATGATGCCGCACACTGCAGCAGTTAACGTAGGTCTGTTCTTTGGACTGCGTGGCCGCGTGATTCCCACCAGCAGTGCATGTACTTCAGGGAGCCAAGCCATTGGTTACGCCTATGAAGCGATCAAACATGGCTACCAAACCGTAATGGTTGCTGGCGGTGGTGAAGAGCTATGCCCAACTGAGTCTGCCGTTTTCGATACCCTTTTCGCTACCAGTTTAAAAAACGATACACCCAAGAAATCCCCTAGCCCATACGACAGCGAGCGTGATGGCTTAGTTATCGGCGAAGGCGCTGGAACCCTTATCCTTGAAGAATACGAACATGCGGTTGCTCGCGGCGCAAAAATCTATGCCGAAATCATTGGTTTCGCTAGCAACTGCGATGCCGCCCACGTGACCCAACCTCAAATGGAAACCATGCAAATCTGTATGGAAAAAGCATTGAGAGACGCACAACTTCCAGCTGAAAAGATTGGCTATGTCTCGGCGCATGGCACTGCGACTGAAAAAGGTGACATCGCCGAAAGTAACGCGACAGCGAATATCTTTGGCGAAGTACCTATTAGTTCTCTTAAGAGTTACTTTGGCCATACGCTTGGCGCATGTGGTGCGATTGAAGCTTGGCTCAGCCTTGAGATGATGCACAGCGGTTGGTTCAGCCCAACCCTAAACCTAGAGAATGTCGATGAACAGTGCGGCAAGCTCGATTACATCACGGGCTCAGGTCGCGAATTGGATGTTGAACATCTGATGAGCAACAACTTTGCCTTTGGCGGCATCAACACTTCAATCATCTTCAAGAAAATCTAGGATACGTAATGAAAAACTGGTTAGCCGTTGCTGCTGTCGCTTTACTCGCAGGTTGTAGTGCTCCTAAATATTCAGGAAACGCACTGCCAGAAGCAAACAACATTAAAAACATCACCATCGTAGAAGACACCAAAACACGCACTGTGTTTCTTGATTCGATGCTCGACTGGTGTTTGAACAACCAAGTAAAGTGTAAGGTTGTCGCGGACGGTTCTGAACACAAGCCTGAAGAAGTCACGCTAGATTACGTATCTCGTTGGAGCTGGGATTTGAGAACCTTTGTGGCAGACGCAAAGATCTCGGCTTATCAAGATCAACAGCGCGTTGGTAACGTAGAGTTTAAGGCGCCGAATAGCGGCAACTTTTCCAAGTTTGGTGACGATATGGAACGCATCAAAGCGATGATGGATATCTTGTTCGATAAGAAATCAGCCGTGCAAGCAACCCAAATGATTGTCGACGACCAGCTATAGCAAAGTTGTTTAGACAACAAACGAAGTTGTTTAGACAATAAAAATTGAGACAAATAAAAAGGGTCAGCAACCAAGTTACTGACCCTTTTTTGAATCTAGCAATCGCTCAATTAAGCGTTAGCTTCACGCTCTGCGATGAACTCAAGAGCCATCTTGATGCGAGCGATTACGCGCTCTTTACCAACAAGCTCCATCACAGCATCAACAGAAGGAGACTGACCGCCGCCTGTTACTGCTACGCGAAGTGGCATACCGATTTTACCCATGCCGATCTCTAGCTCTTCACATACTGCTGCAATCACACCGTCTTTGATGTTTGCTGTCGTGAACTCTTCAAGTGCTTCAACCTTAGCAAGAGCAAGCTCTAGTGGGCCTTTAGCAACACCACGTAGGTGCTTCTTAGCCGCGCCAGCTTCAAACTCAGAGAAATCTTCGTAGAAGTAACGAGATTGCTCAGCAAGTTCGATAAGCGTGTTACAACGCTCGCCAACTAGCTTGATCACTTCAGTGATCGCTGGGCCATTTGTTGTATCGATCTTCTGTGCGTCTAGGTGCCATTGTAGGTACTTTGCAACGTACTCAGGCTCAGAAGTCTTGATGTAGTGGTTGTTCAACCAAAGTAGCTTTTCAGTGTTGAATGCTGATGCAGACTTGCTGATTGCGTTCAGGCTGAAGAATTCAATCATCTCTTCTTGAGAGAAGATCTCTTGGTCACCGTGAGACCAACCTAAACGAACAAGATAGTTGTTTAGTGCGTTTGGTAGGTAACCTTCGTCGCGGTATTGCATTACTGATACAGCGCCGTGACGCTTAGACAGTTTCGCACCGTCATCACCTAGGATCATTGCACAGTGAGCGAAAGTTGGAACTGGCGCGCCTAGTGCTTCGTAGATGTTGATTTGACGAGGTGTGTTGTTGATGTGGTCTTCACCACGAACAACGTGTGTAATACCCATGTCCCAGTCATCCACTACAACTACGAAGTTGTAAGTAGGAGCACCGTCTGTACGACGAATGATTAGGTCATCAAGTTGGCTGTTAGAAATTTCGATGCGACCACGGATTTGGTCATCAAATACTACACTGCCTTCTTTAGGGTTGCGGAAACGGATAACGCACGCATCGCCTTCTTGTGCTGCTTCGTTAGCGGCAATAATTTTAGGGTGGTTCGCATCGTAACGAGCCATCTCTTTGTTTGCTTCTTGCTCTGCACGAATTTCATCAAGCAGTTCTTTAGACGCGTAGCATTTGTATGCTTTGTCTTCAGCTAGAAGCTTATCAACCATTTCGTTGTAACGGTCAAAACGCTTAGATTGGTAGTAAGGACCTTCGTCCCATTCCATACCCATCCATTGCATGCCTTCTAGAATTGCATCAACCGCTTCTTGAGAGTTACGCTCAAGGTCTGTGTCTTCGATACGTAGAACGAATTCACCGCCTTGGTTTTTAGCGAATAGCCAAGAGTAAAGTGCAGTACGTGCACCACCAACGTGAAGATAGCCAGTTGGGCTAGGAGCAAAACGAGTTTTAACCGTCATTTAAATACCTTGATTATGTAGGTGATTCTTTTAGTGGAGCCTATTACAAGGCCTGCAATAGTCAAACATCACTAAATTTTGGGCGCTATTTTATCACCACCGCTTAAATCTACAATCAGTAGTGAATGATTAATGTGCTGTTGTTGTACGAAAGCCGTTATTGAAAGGCCAATTACGCCCTAAAAGTCGTAAATAAATAGTCTTAGCCAGTAGATTATAGTCGCACATTCTGAATTTCCCTCTTCCATTCCAAACTGAAACCACCAGCTAGCACTCCACCAAGTTCAAATTCTTGAATTTATGTTTGACCTTACCCTTACGGGAAGGTTTATGTTAGGCGTAGATGAGAATTGGAGTATCGATATGAACCACTACACAACGGCGCTCAACGGCCTAAATTGCATGGGTTGCGCGAAGAAAGTTCGCACACTGTTTAGCGATCTCGACAGCACGATGATTAATGACATATCACCGACCTACATCGATATTTCGACTCCATTTAGTTACATTCAGCTCAACGAACAGTTAGCAACGCTTGGCTATTCTATGGGTAATCAGCTGCACCTTTCGCTATCCGGTCTGAGTTGCGGCAAATGTGTGAGCAAACTGACTAAAGCGCTTGAACAAACTGAGCAAGCCTCAAACCTAGAAGTCAGTAAACAGGAATTATCACTGGTTACTCTGCTTTCTGAATCTGAGGTGATTAAGCTGGTCGAAAGCCTGGGTTATCACGCCGCTCCCTACTCTGAAGCAAATGAGCTCTCACCGAGTTCAGATTTAGAAGAAGATAAAAAATTAGATCCTACAGAAGCGACGCCAACTGACCCCGTTGCGAGTCAATACACTTACCACCTTGTTCTTGAAGGAATGACGTGTGCGAGCTGCGTTTCTTCAGTCGAAAAAGCACTGAAAAAAAACAAGTTCGTCGACCAAGCTCAGATCAACCTTGCCGAGCAAACAGCCTTGGTTTTCACCTCTAAAACACGTGACCTCATCGAAAACGAGCTCATCCAATCGGTTAAAACTGCAGGTTATGGTGCCGAGTTTGTTGATGATGCGGCAACACAACAACAAAAACAGCAAGAGCAACAACTTCGCACTCAACAGGCCTTCCTGAAAAACTCAGTAAGTGCGCTACTGCTTGGAGCTCCGCTGATGGCTTGGGGTGTATTCGGCGGCAGCATGACCATTACTACATTTAACGACCAACTGGCTTGGGGATTAATCGGTGTGGTTTGTTTAGTGCTGCTGGCCACCTCTGGACGCAGCTTCTTCACCAATGCTTGGCAATCTCTGATGCATAAACGTGCGACCATGGACACACTAGTTGCTTTGGGTACAGGCGCAGCATGGTTCTACTCAATGTTGGTTGTGCTGATTCCATCATGGTTTCCAGAAGCCTCTCGCCATGTCTACTTTGAAGCAAGCGCGATGATAATAGGCCTTATTTCTTTGGGTCACTACATCGAAGCCAAGGCCAAAGCACGCACTACGAAATCGCTACAAGCACTGATTAATTTACAGCCTCAAAAAGCGATGGTTATCGTCGATGGCAAAGAGCAAATCATTGCTGTAGAAGCTATCCAAGTGGGTATGCAGATACGTGTCAAACCGGGTGAGAAAGTACCGGTTGATGGCGTTGTGGTATCAGGTGAGTCTTACATCGATGAATCCATGCTAACTGGTGAGCCGCTTCCCAACGTAAAATCAGTTAATGATGGCGTTTCTGCAGGTACCATTAATGGTGATGGCAGCTTAATTATTGAAGCGACAGGAATTGGCTCAAGCACTATGTTGGCTCGCATTATCCAGATGGTTCGCCAAGCACAAAGCAGTAAACCTGCAATTGCGAAACTTGCCGACTCTATCTCAGCTATTTTCGTCCCAGTTGTCGTCGCGATCGCAGCAATTGCATCCCTAGTTTGGTTCTTTGTTGGTCCGCAACCAAGTGCAAGCTACATGCTTGTGGTATCCACGACTGTGCTGATCATCGCTTGTCCGTGTGCCTTAGGCTTAGCCACTCCACTTTCTATTACTGTCGGTGTCGGAAAAGCTGCTGAGTTTGGTGTTCTAATCAAAGACGCCGATGTATTGCAGTCAGCGAGCAAAATTGATGCTGTGGTATTTGATAAAACGGGCACCCTAACCCAAGGTAAACCAAGCGTTCAACAGGCCTTTTACCCTAATCTAACGGAACGGGAATTACTGGCTTACGCTTATTCCGTGGAAGTAGGATCTGAGCACCCACTCGCCAAAGCTGTTTGCCAATATGCCGAGAACTTAGAAGTTTCAGCAATCCCACACAGCGACTTTGAAAACAGCCGCGGCCTTGGCGTACAAGCCAACATTAACGGAAAACACGTTCAAGTCGGTTCGCTGAAATACCTAACACAATTAGGCGTAAATACAGAAATTGGCACAGATTTCATCGAGCTTTGCCGTACACAAGCATGGACACCCATCTTCGTAGTCATCGACCAAAAACTGGAAGGCATATTAGGCATTTCAGACGCGTTAAAAATAGATAGCAAACAAGCTATTGCTCAACTAAAATCCGCCGGAATTCACACTGTGCTACTCACTGGTGACAACCACTCGGTTGCTCAAGCGATTGGCAAAAGCGTCGGTATCGATGAGGTTATCTCTGAAGTACTTCCAGAGCAGAAGGCGCAACATATTGTTCAGCTTCAACAACAATATAATAGTGTAGCCATGGTTGGAGACGGTATTAACGACGCACCAGCACTGGCTCAAGCCGATATAGGTATCGCAATGGGCAGTGGCAGTGATGTTGCGATTGAAAGTGCACAAATGACACTCCTCAACTCGTCGCCACTGTCTGTAAGCAACGCGATCGAGCTATCTCAAGCGACCGTAAGAAACATGAAGCAAAACCTGTTTGGGGCCTTCATCTACAACTCGCTTGGCATCCCTATTGCTGCCGGTGTGCTCTACCCGTTTTTTGGATTTCTGCTTAGCCCAGTAGTTGCAGGAGCTGCTATGGCGATGTCGTCAATTACTGTGGTAAGCAATGCCAACAGGCTGAGATTGTTCAAGCCCACTCATTCTAATATCAATAAAAACCATATTCATGAGGTTAACCATGATTCGTAAAGTTATGACTCTTACTGCACTCGCTGCAATTTCAGGACAGGCTTTAGCTACTGATGTTCTAAACCATAAATCTCCATACTGCGGCTGCTGCACAGAATGGACGGAGCATATGCGTGATGCCGGGTTCGATGTAACAGAGAAGCTCCACGATGATATGAACCCTATCAAGCAAAAGTTAGGCGTAACGCAAGAGCTGGCTTCATGCCACACCGCAGAGATCGACGGTTATGTATTTGAAGGTCACATTCCAGCAGAAGACGTAAAAGCGTTTTTAGAAAACCCACCACGTAATGCGATTGGTTTGGCGGTTCCGGGCATGCCGATGGGCTCACCGGGTATGGAATATGGCGATAAGAAAGACGAGTACTCGGTGTACGCGTTTAATGATAAGGGTCAGGTGTTTGAGTACCGTCACTATAAAGGTAACTAGAGTACCAATTCACCTACGGTAGAATGGAAAGCATAAAAATAGAGCCTAGTATCAAGCAAACCCAAGACTGTGGTTTGCTTACTAGGCTCTTTGCTTTTGGACAGTAAAGCAAATCTTGTCGCGGTACCAACCGGGCTGTTAGTACCGCTATATTCCCCCGCTAATTAGCTAGCAAAGCTATTTAACAAAGAAGTTCACTCAGCTAATAATCTAATCGACTAAGCAGCTAAGCAGCTAAGCAGCTAAGCAGCTAAGCAGCTAAGCAAATCAGCTTAGAAGCCGTAAGAAGCACCGAATACGAATGCGTTGTTCTGCTTAGAAGCACCGTTTGCGAAATCTACGCCGTTAGCTTGGCTACGGAACTCAAAGTAAGGTTGAACACCTTGACGAGTCCATGTTGCACGTAGCTCGTGGTCCATCGCTTCAGCGTCAATCATGTAAACGTTGTTGTAGCTAAGTGCTAGGTCTTCATTCACTGTGTAAGCAATGCGGTTATCCATGCGGTAGTCTGTATCAGCATCAGCAGAAGTATCATCGATGTGAGCACGAGTACGGTTGCTAATCGAGATACCGTTATCGAAGTTGTAACCGATCTTAACTAATGGACGGAATTGAATGCTCTCACCCGCAGAGAATACATGTTGGTAACCCGCCGCAACCCATAGGTTGTCAGTGATATTGAACGCTTGCTCACCACCAACCGTGATGAATGCGTTCGCTTGACCAGTCGTTGGCAAGCCACCAGTTTCAGCAGCAGTTAGTCCTTCAAGCTCACCCAGTTGGATGCCGTCAAACTCAGTGTAAACCGTGAAGCCGCCTAGAGAGTTGTCAAACGTGTGGCCAGCTTCTAGCGTAGAAGTCATGTCAGAACCGTGGATACGGCCGTCATCGTGAATTTGGATGTTACCTGTTACGTAAGAAGAACCAGCAAAAGCACTAGAAGCGAAAGCAAGAGAAAGAGCACTTAGAGCGATAATTTTTTTCATAGTAAACTGCCTTAGTTTGATTTTTTCAGCGGCATATCTTCGGTATATCATTCACCTTCACCGCTTGAGTAATTGGTCGCCTCCCTGGCATGAAATCTATGTTGCTCGAATTAATTTGCGTTTCAAAATAAAAGGACCAACAGAGTGATCCCTCTCACTATCAAAAAAAGACAAGTTATTTAAAACTTTAAAATCAACAACTTAAAAACATAAAAATTGATAAAAAACTCAAGATGGAAAAATATACAGATCGGGATCACGTTATTTCACGAAGAAAAATTAGATTTAGATAGTTGAATCACATCTGATTTAGAGTTTTTTATTGGAGACTTATTTTTTGAAGAGAATAATGAGAGGCTCGTCACTTTTGGGATTAAAGTCACCTTATGTGCATTGTTGACGATATAAACAAACAAGATTTCTATATGTTTCAGTTTTGGATAGGCACCTAATTCGCAGTAAACAAAAAGAGCTCCTGTTTTATCTTGAATAAGATAAAGGCCAGGAGCTCTTCTACTAATAGTGCTTATCGATTATTTAACTGAGGTCACTCGACTTACTTTCTCACCACTTTCTGAAATAGAGCGGATGTAAGTCTCACCAGAAACTGATGGACGTTGTTGCTCATCATACGTTAGCCAGTTTTCACCATCTGCTGAGTATTGAAGCTCTACACCAGGGAATTGAACGTTCATCGCTAGCTTACCGTCAACAACCTTCGCACCTGGTACTGGTAGTCGGTAGTCAATACCTGCTTTTTCTAGCTTAGCCAGCTCGCGTTGACCCACGATATTGGCGAAGCGATTGAAGTCGCTGTTTAGCGCTTGCTTATTCACTAGGTTAGTTTCTTGAGAGTATTCAACGCCAACCTTGTAGTCGTTTTCCCAATCTGCTCGGTGCCATGCGCGCTCTGCTGCTGCTAGTACGCGAGGGAACACCATGTATTCATATTGCTCATCGTTACGTACTGTCTCAGACCAAAGCTGTGCTGATAGACCGTAGAAAGGTTTCGCTTCGATTTCACCTTTGCCAATAAAGCCGTTGCCATCGCGGTCTACAGATGTTTCCGCGTTTTGAGGCATATTCTCTGGTGCAAAACCAAACATTTTACGAGTATCGGTTGCACGAGTACCCCAATAGTAACCACGCTCTTTCGAGTCAACCTCATATGGGAAGTCCATGTACACGTAGTCTGGGTTAGAAGCGATCACGTCGTAACCTTTCTTAGACCACTCGTACACTGATGATGTGCCCCCCCAGTAAAGAACGTCCCAGAAGTTAACGCGTGTGTTTTCTGTTGCGAACGCATTCTCACCTTCACTGTACTTAAGGCCATCTTGCCAAGCTTGGAAGTTTGGAATGCCCTTCTCTGCCACAATCTTAGACACCTCTTCTGCAAAGTGGCTTGGTAGGTGACCAAAGTCGCTTACCGTACCATCTGCGATTAGCGTCTGACATTGTGGAGACTGTGCGAATGGCTTGTCTTGTTTAGATAGGTCAATCGTACCTTTCCAAGCGACTTTATCTTCCGCGTTAACGTCTTGGAAACCAGCGCCTAGCTTGATGTTCTTTGCTTCGTCACCACCAAAGTGCCATGTTGTTAGTGGAGCGCCCGCTTCTTGGTGCATTGCCGCCACTTCAGAAATGACCTTATCAACAAAGCGAGTTGAAGATTCCATACATGGGTTGATGAAGCTTTGCTTGTTGTAGAACTGAACCGTGGTTACATTCGATGTATCTTGAGGATCCATCAGGCGGTATTCGTTTGCTTCTGCTTCTTTACCTTGATCCATTAGACGGTCGTAACGCGCTTCCATTGATACCACAGCTGCACGAGCGTGCGCTGGCATATCGATTTCAGGAATCACTTCGATGCTGCGCGCTTTAGCGTAGCTTAAGATCTCGACGTAATCCGCTTTACTAAAGAAACCAGAGCCAAAGTTGTCTGTTGTTGGACCAGAACCTAGCTGAGGCAGTAAGCAGCTTTGTTCATCCAAATCAAAACAACGATTAGACCCTACATCCGTTAGCTCTGGTAAACCTGGAATTTCTAAACGCCAACCTTCATCATCCGTTAAGTGAAGGTGCAGTTTATTCATCTTGTATGCCGCCATTTGATCTAGCGTTGCTAAGATGGCATCTTTTGAGTGGAAGTTTCGAGCAACATCCACCATCACACCACGATAATCAAAGCGCGGCGCATCTTTAATTGACAGTTGTGGTAATGATTCAGCGTTCTGACTATCTATTAGGCCAAAAATAGACTGAACTGCGTAGAAAGCGCCGGTTTTATCAAACGCTTTAATCGCAATCCCCTCTTCCGAGATGCTTAGTTCATAAGCGCCAGATTTCGCTAAATCACCCGTAAACTGAGTAGGAACAACAGCGACACTTACAGGAAGGTCACCACTCACATCTACGTTTACCACATCTGCACGTTCTTCAATTGCAGCGAACTGATCAGCGTCGAATGCGTCTTTTGGTAAAGCAATACCACCAGCAATACTTACTGAACCTTCACCCGCTTCTACCGACATTGGTGTTGGCAATAGCGTTGTTGATACATCTTGAGTTGCTAGATCAGCATTCTTTTCAAAACGCGTCACCGCTGTCGCCATTACGTTGTTATCATCAGGCGTACGCTTAAGGTTATTACCCTCAAGGCCGGTTACGAACGATGCAACATCTTCTGTATTCAATGATGCAATCATCTTAGGTTCTGCGTTTGGCGCCGTCACGAATGCACCTGGCATAAAGTCAGTTTCAAACAGTTGCCAGTATTCACTCGTTAACGGAAGAACCACTTCTTCACCAGCCGCAAAGCCGTCAAATTTTTCAGTAGGTTCTAGCTTGTGAAGGTCACCAGTAACGCGAGTGATCTTAAATTGCTCATTATCAACATCTAAAATAAGACGAATACTGTGGAAGTAGATGCTCCAATCTTTAGAGTCAATCGCTTCACCGTCATTGGTTAGCGTCATGTTCACTTTATTACATGACGCCCATTCAGCACCTAGATCCTGACAAGCCAAGCCTTCATTCGCACCATGGTTAGTTAGAATTTCGTACTGAACATCAAGATTGTCAGCCAGTGCATTCACTACTTTTTGTTCTGGTGCTTGCGTTACTGCACAACCTGTTAGGCCAGCCAATACCGCTACAGATAGTAAGTTTCTCTTCAACATCGTATTCACCCATAAGTTAAAAATTGAGTAAGAAGCAAAATGGAGCGCTTCGAAAGTTAGATAAACTATATGGGCTTATTTTTTACCGTGAATTAAATCGAGCTAATAAAGTGATCGGCTTCAAATCTCAAAAATATTGATAAATTTAATTTAAATAAAATCATCAAGTTACAAGCAACGGCACTTCCGTCATTTTAATTTTGACGTAAAATTTGAGAAATGAATCACAATCTTTTTTACCGATTTCATAAAATCGTGTCATTGGTAGTCAGAAAGGATTTAGAGTTTCAGCGTATTGTTATACTTTTCGTACAAACAACGTGACATTGTTCTCAAAAAAAACCGTTAAAAAACTCCGTCAAAATCATTTTTAACGAGTTACGTCTTCCTCTAGGAGCTCTCTTTGCGTACATTCTTATACTTAACGTTACTCGCTCTTACCTTTACGACTAAGCACGCTTTAGCAGAACCTCTGTATTGGCAAGCCAAAAAAGATGACCTGACCTTAACAATTTTAGGTTCTGTACACGTTGGGGATGAAAGCATGTATCCACTTCCCACGCAGATTACCGACACATTAAAAGAGAGCGATGGCCTAATCATCGAAACGGATATCAGGAAATCCGAAGGTGTCGTATACCCGGCTACAACAGTTACCACGGCTGATGTGCTCAGCGCAGAACAAAAGCAGTTACTAACAAGCATTTCAAAATCTTTGGGGATGCCGACTCAGCAACTATTGAGCTCTCCACCTTGGGCGACATCTCTATCGATACAAATGCAGCAATTAAAGAATCTCGGCTATGGCTCGGCGGGCGGTGTAGACGCAACATTAGCCTATAAGGCAACCATACAAGACGTTCCGGTGATCAGCTTAGAGCCTCTACAATTTCAAATTGACCTAATCGCAGGACAAAAAGATTCGGGTAAAGAGTGGTTGTTGACTAGCCTTGAAGAATTTGACCAAACGGACCGTGTCGTGCATTGCCTCATTGAAAGCTGGAAAGCGGGCGATGAGTCCAAACTTGAGGATTTTGCGGAATTGTCTGAAATGCCAACCGAGCTTGAGAAAGCATTCCTAACGGATCGTAACGTAGACTGGGCAAATAAACTATCATCCAATGACTGGAAACTCGATACGAAAGGACACTACTTGTTAGTCGTCGGCACCTTACACCTAATTGGCGAAGGTAATCTTTTGCAGTTGTTAGAAGATAAAGGGTTCAGTGTGACGCAACAATCAAAGAGCCAAAAAGCACAGTGTCAGTTTGAAGATCACTAGTTAATTTTGATGCCATGACTTTTTCATTATAAAAGCGTTTCCTTAATAACAGACATTTTACATTTAGCAACGCTATAGTGGTGCTATCATCTTTCGCTCTTTTTATAAATGGTGTTGTTCTAATGAAACCAGTACTTTTCGCTTTTCCTCTAGCCTTTGCCGTCCTTATGCCTACAGTAGTGTCTGCCAAAGAAACTTGTACGGTAGAACAATTTCAAGCTATCGACATTCAGCCAGATACAAAGGGTGGTGTGATAGATAAAGAAAGTGGGCAATTTCTCATAACAGAGAAGCCGCCAATGCGATGTGCGACGATAACATTCATAACATCGACAACGAGAAACCGCATCGCCAGCCAAATGAATGGAAACTTTGAAGCAAGCTTCTACGATAATCAAACTGGGAACTCTAGTTCGGCTACGTTTAATGAAGATGAAGTGAAGGCGGGTTACATTCGAATTGGTCCAAATAATCCAGCAGAAGCTTATGTTTGTTTTGTTACTTCAGAGACACCGATCAAAGACATTACTTGTGACGTCAAATAAATCAGCTGAGTAACAGATAAAAAAACAGGGCTACGGGTAAGATCCATTTTCCGCATAGCCCTATTTTGCTGCTTACTCGGTTATTTAAAGAATGTCAGTGCTCGCTTCCGAATAACGTGCAATGATTGGGTTTTGCATTGCATTAGGGTCACCAGGCGACCACATACCACGTTTCATTCCTTTAACGATTAAATGAATCACTGCCGCATCTATCGCAGACATTACGGCAATATTCACTGGTTCATTTTGGCTGTAGCCCATCTCAACTTCTAACAACTCTTTATAGTCAACAAAGCGAAATGCACCGAAGCCGATCTCATGAGAGGAAATGGTTTTAGTAGTAGTGACACTCAAAAGAACTTGCCCAGTTCGAACATCGACGGCTCTCAAATTCACCGTGACTTGATCCGTTCTGTACTGCCCAGAACCACCAATACCTAAATACTTAGCGCCTGCCCCTCCGGTAACAATATTTGAGTCATAAGCCACAATCCCGCCTTCGATAACAATGTTAGCGGAACTCAAGGATGACAAATCCGCACCATGATTATTCACGACTTTGTCTTTTTTCTGAGCTGCACGAATGATCTTACGTTCAGTCAACAAGTTCTGTAGCCCTTCACGTTCTAGAGGGACGAACCATTGTGAATCAATCAATGCTGTCGTGAGTAGTGACGTACCGCCCTGTGGTACAGCCGTCGAGAAGTTACTGTTTGGCTGAGGTTTGTATTGCCCCGTTTGGTCTCTAAAGTCATAGACTGAGACCAATATCTTACCGCGAGGCTGAGGTAATGAAATGAGATCGGTGTAAGTGGACCCTCTCGGCATCAGTTTAGGCGTTTCAGAAGTCTCTGGAATTTGCATAGAGTAAGTGCATCCCCCTAACACGAAGGTTAGAAAGACGATAATAATCGTTTTCATAACACAATCCTTGTGATTAGAGGTCTGGATTTAATCCCGATACGCTGATTTCAGTTGACTCACCCGTCGCTTTGTCGACGATTTGAACCAATAACGTCCCTGAGTCATCAACGATGTTGAGAAAGAAGTCTTCCGTTTCTAGTTGCCCAGTATTGCCATTACCCACGTCAGCAAGCAATTGGCTAATCAGGCGAGACTCTAAGCTGGAGGCTAAACGATCTAATGCTGATTCTTGTTCATCAAAAATATCCCTAGCACTTGGATCTTCGTAATCATTGATAGCGTTAGCGTGATTAAATAGGTGAGAACTGTTTAAAGCGTTTCCACCGAAACTTGGGTTTACGGGCGTATAAACTAATTCGCTCGCGTAAATCGAAGGGGAAGCTAACAACGCAATAAGCGCTGCCTTTCTGAAAAGTATCGACATCCTTGGCTCCTTAAAATTCATCATGGTCTAGGTCGTAAGTATCCTGAAAGAGCCTTTCCGCTTGCCATCTAATGATGTAATTCCCTACAACTCGTGTTGCATCAGCGGCTCGTTCTTTTGCTTGTCTACGACCGGGGGACAACGCTGTACGGAAGATCGGTTTTCTAGAGTGTTGAACCTCTATGATGCTTCCTGATAAAGCTGTTGGCCTCTCTTTTACCGTCAAATTTTCCTTTAGGTCGGGATAACTCTCATTAAGTGATTGCGAGAAGAAGAAATAGAAATCATCACCTAAGCGTGTGATTGTTCTATCCACTATGATTCCGTTCACTTCACTAAAGTCGTTAAACTGTTCCTTCAGGTTATTTGTCGAATCCTCAAGTTTTGTTCCATTTTCCAAAGGAGCGCCATTTTCAAGACCATGGCTCTTTTCGCCTGCGTTAACAACACAAGACAATAGAGCAATTGTAAGCAGCTTGATTTTCATAAGGGCCCCCATTCAAAGTCCATTTACAAAATGAGAATGTGATTCATCGAAACACAATTAAAGACTAATTCATGCCCCCAGTAGCATATATAAACTTTTGGATTAATTTACAAGATGATTTAATTAACTAATGGAGGGATAAAAAAGCCAATTACTAATTAAACTCGTCATATGCAATTAAATATTTTTACCTTTAAGTTTATAGATGATATTCACCTGTGAACCTACTATTTCGACATGCTAGTGAGTTACACGGCGTTCAACAAGGAATATATTATTTAGTTGAACACACGAGCATCAGACACTTTAAGGTAAAAATAATGATAAGTAGGACAGCATCACTTGCCAGCTTAACTTTTTTATATTTATCAATAGGTAGTACAAATATTGCTGCAGCCTCTGGTGTTGAAGGGGACTTTTTACATAATGTCGACCAGGACATTATTAATGACTACAGCGATTTATATAATATCTCTTCTGGAGATTTAGATAACTACTCAGAAATAGATATAACAAACAGTTCGGATTCAAGTTCTGCCATTATTCAATACAGCCCCGGAATAAAAGCAAATAATAGAGCGAAGATAAAACAAAGTGGTCACTCTAATTCTGCGAGTATTAACCAAGTGGGACGGAATAATGTCGCATATATAAATCAAGACGGATCTGATAATACCGCCGCAATTGGGCAGATTGGTGGGAATAGCGAAGCGTTAATTTCCCAAGATGGAAACCACAATTTAGCGGTCATAGGACAAGCGAACTTCTCTGGACAAGGTAGCCAATTAAGCATTGACCAAAAAGGTAATCACAATGTGGCGTTTATGGCTGGCTCAGGAGGAGATAATTTAGGGATTTCTCAAGACGGGCACGACTTTGCGATCGTCAATGCATCGAGCTCAATGAGAATCTTCATCAATCAAGCAAATTAGCGCGCAGTATGGATAGCTTGATTCAAAGTCGCTTCATTTGAGGTGACACATAGTCGACATGGAAATGTATAAGGATACAACTTATGAAACTTACAAAAATTGGAATTTTAGTCGGTGCCATTATTGGTTTTAATGCAGCTCACGCAGATCCACTGCCAACTTCTGCACCAGTCCCAGGAGTGGGCGTGAAAGAGGGTGTTACTGATCTGAGAATCTCAAATAAAGCATCAGCTATTGAGCCTCTAGCGATGGATAACACCGCAATTTGGCAAATGGGTGATGGTGACCATGCTAACGTGTTGATTGAGCAAAACACTTCAGGTATCACTGACGGTCATATCGCACTTGTCGATACTCACAACAGTAAGCGCTCAGACGTAGTCGTTCTTCAAGACGGTAACCTCAATGAGGCACACGTAAAACTACGTTATAAAAGAAACAACGCGCTTATCGATCAAGATGGCTTGAGCAACCAAGCTAGAGTGAAAGTGAAAGGGTCAGGTAAAAATAACGATCTACGAGTTACTCAAGATGGTGACTACAACATTTCCGTAGTGAAAGCGAAAGGTAGCTCAGTACGAAACGAAGCTGACGTATACATCAACGGTGACTCAAATACTACTTACACAGAGTTTAGTAACGGTGGCGTTGAGAGAAACGATGTGGCTATCGATATCTGGGGTGATGGAAACTACGTAGAAACTATCGTTAATACCGATGTGGGTGGTGGTGATAGAAACGATGTAGACATCGACCTAATGAACAGTAACGATAACCGTCTATTTACGTTACAAACTGGTTCATATTCAAACGCAACCATTGACTTGACGAACAGTGACATGAACCAAATCATGGTTGAACAAACGTCTCACGACAATGCCGCAGTATTAGGTAACGGTGCAAACGGAAACGTTGGTCTTATCTACCAAAATTAATATGACATATTTTATATATGACAAAGCGGCGTTTATCGCCGCTTTATTTTACCTAACACATTTAAATACCTACGCTAACACGTTGGACACGATTGAATGTTCAATAAAAAAACAAGATATCATATTGAAAATTGAGAACGACTCTCCGTTCTCATTAACGTTAAAAACACATACCAACTCAGTGTATAATCAGAAAGTTAATAGCGGTAAGACAACTTTAATATTAGGCTTAGATCAATTCCCTGTAAAATTAGAGAATCATATCAACAGCGAAACATGGGAAATTTCCAAATCCTGTGAAATCACAAAAGAGTGAAAACAAACTGAGAAAAAACATACACTTCCAGTTAAGAATAAAATATACCTTCACGTGTTCTATTAATTAGGCTCAAAATTATTCAAATATTTGATATTCAAATTAGCGGAATACTAGTACGTGCTATAAACTTTAAAGTCTAATAAGTACGCGGTGATCAGTAAAAGGAGTTTACACATGGCTAGCCCGGGAGTTCATCGAGCCATTTTAATAGCAGAGAATAATTTGCAATCAACGCTGCTCAAAGAATCTATAGAACAAAAGATAAATTTAAACATAAAACTAGTGTCACCAGAAAGGCTATCGACTAAGTCATTACAAGCTCCAAACTTAGATTTGGTAATTATTGATTACCCTACAATGAGTAAACAGTACACCGAAAAATATCAAGAGCTTAGAGATGACATCGAGAGTGATGTTCATGAAGTATTACTCAATACGCCCAATGACTTCCCTCACTCTGAAATGCTCAAATGGCAGTATCTCGTTGGTATTTTTTATGCATCTGACACGCTTGATAAGCTAGTGACAGGATTTAACTGTATCTTGCAGGGTGAAATGTGGATGAGCAGAAAACTCATTTACCAATACATTAGCTTCTACAGAGATAGGCAGTGCGCGAAAACCAGCCCTTATTACCTTAAGCTCACTAAACGCGAACAGCAGATCATCAAACTACTTGGTGATGGCGCGTCAAACACGCAAATTGCGGATACGCTTTATGTCAGTGAGAATACCGTTAAGGCACACCTTCACAATACATTTAAAAAAATCAAGGTGAAGAATCGCTTACAAGCTTTGATTTGGGTGAAGAATAACGTCGCTACTAATGAGTTCGTTCAATAGCCCTATCTCTAATGCTCTCAACCATAAACAGCCAAAGCAGTTCGAATGCAAAAAAGCCGTAGCTCCTTCTGTTACAAAGAGTGCTACAGCTTTTTCTAATGTGGTCAGTGAAGAGCTTGTTTTGAGCATCAGGCGAACCCCGCTTAGGCTCTCATCCTCTTTCCTACACTCCGAAACGACGAAAGCCTGCTCATTGAGCAGGCTTTCTTAATGTTGTAGGTGAAGAGCTTGTTTTGAACATCAGGCGAACCCCGCTTGGGTTCTAAACCAAATCAAACCATAAAACCCAAATGCAAAAAAGCCGTAGCATCTCTGCTACGGCTTTCTTTAATATGGTCGGTGAAGAGCTTATTTTGAGTATCAGACGAACCCCACTTAGGTTCTAATCCTATTTTCTACGCTCCTAAACGACGAAAGCCTGCTCATTGAGCAGGCTTTCTATAAGTGGTCGGTGAAGAGGGATTCGAACCCCCGACCCTCTGGTCCCAAACCAGATGCGCTACCAAGCTGCGCTATTCACCGAGATATCTGACTGGCTCATTGCCTGTCGATGGAGCGTATAATACGGATTCTGAGTTTATCCGCAAGGGCTTTTTATCATATTTATTGCGATTTTGAATCGTTCGAACAAAAGACATACAGCAACAAGCTCAATGTGACGAAAAACACACAGTTACCAACAAGTATTTAACTTATGCAACAGGATTGATCCAGATCAGTGAATTGATAATGCTACTTAATACACTAAGCCATGTCATATAACTTTGAGGTATACACATGGACTTTTGGCTAGATCTCCTATTTGGTAATGCGGTGGGACTATCTTCAATGATAGTAATCTTCGGGGCTCTGGGTCTCATGATGTTTTATGGAGGCTTCTTCATCTACAAAGTTATGACTGACAAATCTCCTCACTAGAGTCGCTCAGCCTAAATCATTTACCTCAAGCCTCGTTGCTATAGGTAAACTTGAAAACGCTTTGCACCGGAGCTGACTTCTCTTGTCTCCTCCGGTTTTTTCATTTTTAAACCCTACCCCAACTTAGGTATACTTACTCCATCCTTACCAACTTGAGATGCAAACTATGTCTCATGATGACGATTTAGATCTATTCCAACAAATGATGGGCGATGTTAAACGTATCGACCATGACACCGCAGAACACCAGAAAGTACATCGCGTTACAGAGTCTCACCTTGCTAAGCGTGAAGCCGCTATGTGGCTCTCTGATGATGAGAAAGATTACCTATCACTCGATTACTCTCCGATGGTTAAGCCAGACGACGTTATTGCTTACAAGAAAGATGGTGTTCAGGAAGGCGTATACAAAAAACTGCGCCTTGGTAAGTACCCCATTCAGGCCAAACTCGATCTCCATAGAAAGACGCTGAAAGATGCTCGCAACGAAGTGCTGTCATTTTTGCGCCAATGCTTAAGAATGGATGTTCGCACTGTCATTATCGTTCACGGAAAAGGAGAACGTTCAAATCCACCAGCGATGATGAAAAGCTACGTTACCAACTGGCTTACTCAGATCAACGATGTGCAATGTGTACACTCAGCACAGCAATTTCACGGTGGTACCGGTGCTGTTTATGTCATGCTTAGAAAGAGCAATGAGAAGAAACTAGAAAACAGAGAGCGTCATCAAAAGCGCACTAGCTGATCATTGAAATTCTGGATAGGGGTTTCACCCCAAGATCGATATTTAGTGCCTAGACTCAAAGCAAGTGCTAAAATTGTCGTCAGTTAACGAATTCAAACGTAAAGCAACTGCTCTGTAGTTGCTTTTTTGTTTTCCTATATTTCCGTTGTGAAACGCTAAGAGAATATCATGTCACAAGAATCCCAAGCTAAACGCCTTAACAAATACATCAGTGAAACTGGTTTTTGCTCACGCCGCGAAGCCGACAAACTGATTGATGCAGGTCGAGTTACTATTAACGGCAAGATCCCAGAAATGGGCACCAAAGTAATGCCAGGTGATGATGTTGAGATCGACAACAAACCAGTTCGCTCAAAAGAGAAGCCAATCTACATCGCTTTGAATAAGCCGACAGGCATTACCTGCACCACTGAACGTGATATTCCTGGGAACATCGTCGATTTCATCGGTCACCATAAGCGCATCTTCCCGATTGGCCGTTTGGATAAACCATCTGATGGTTTGATCTTCCTAACAAACGACGGTGACATCGTAAATAAGATTCTTCGTGCTGGTAACAACCACGAAAAAGAGTATGTGGTTCGTGTCGATAAGCCAATCACTGGTGAGTTCTTACAGAAAATGGCAGCGGGTGTGCCTATCCTAGATACGGTGACTTTGCCATGTAAGGTTGAGAAAGAGACTAAGTTCTCATTCCGAATCACATTAACGCAAGGTCTGAACCGCCAGATTCGTCGTATGTGTGAAGCACTTGGCTATGAAGTTTTCAAACTGCGTCGTGTTCGTATCATGAACATCTCTTTGGACGGTATCCCTAATGGCAAGTGGCGTTACTTGAGCGAAGAAGAGATCGCAGAAATTCTAGCTATGTGTGAAGGTTCTGTAAGTACAGAAGACGCATCTAAAATTAATGCGAAGGGTCAGCGTATCCGCAAGGCGACAGATGCTAAGCTGTTTGATAGCCGTGAAGAGAACCAAGCTTCGACCGCTCGCCGTAATCAAAAAGAGAATCGCACTCGTACTTACCGCGGTAATAACGCGGATGAATTCCGTCATGCACCTAATTCAAAGCGTGGTCGTAATTCATCGAATGGCGAAAACAAAGGCCAAAGCAAGGGCAATACAGAGAATTGGAAATCGAATTCTCGATCAGAGCGCTCTAACTCAGACAACAAGAGTTCAGATCGCAATCGCGCTGGCCGTGGTAATGCCGACCACCGAGGTGGCAAGTCGACTAATCGCCACCAAGAGTCAAACCGACCAAATAAGCCAGCAGCAAAACGTGTTGGTGGTACTCTAGGTCTGAAAAAGTAGAGTGATTCCGTATACAAAAACGCCCATGACTAAGTGGGCGTTTTTATTTGTTATTTCATACATCATGCCTTGTGACGACTAGCCATCAGCTTGCAAGCACAAATCAGTAAACTGAGCTCGAGTTAGTTGAGCTAAATCTTTAGGGGCAAGTTCAATTTCCAACCCTCGCTTGCCTGCACTTACGCAGATCGTTTCAAAATCCGTCGCACTGGAATGAACAAAAGTCGGCAGCGCTTTCTTCTGACCAAGCGGACTGATCCCCCCTACTACATAACCTGTCGTTTTCTGAGCAATATCTGGGTTGGCCATCTCTGCTTTTTTACCTTTTGCCGCTTTAGCCGCAAGTTTCAAATTTAGTTTCTGGTCGACAGGAATCACCGCAACAGCCAAGTCTTTAGCCACACCATTTAGGCAGAATAACAGCGTTTTGAATACACGTTTAGGATCCTGACCAAGCGCCTCAACGGCTTCTAATCCATAGTTGGTATTGTTAGCATCGTGGTGATACTGATGCACCGTATGAGCGATTTTCTTTTTCTTGGCAAGATTGATTGCAGGGGTCATAACAAATCCAAACGATAGATAAACAAAAAGCGACGCCGGAGCGTCGCTTTAGTTAAATTTATCATGGCGCTAGAGTCAATCGAATTTAGCGCTTAATGATTCAATTGTTCGCATTAAATTACTTGTAAACAATTTGACCTGAAGGTGCGTACTTGTTCACGTCAACTGGGCTATTCGCTTCTAGGTACTCTTTCAATACTTCAGCGTCAACAAAACCTGTATTTACGTAACCAGGGTGATCAGACAGTTTAGGGTAGCCGTCACCACCAGCAGCGTTAAAGCTTGGTACTGTGAAGCGGTATGTTTCGTCTAAACGAAGTTGCTTGCCGCCGATGAATACGTTAGATACTTCACCGTTCGCTACCGTCATTGAGATACCAGCGAATTGTGCGTAAGCACCTGAATCGATAGGTTTAGTTGCCACTACATTTAGGTAATCTAGAACTTCTTTACCCGTCATGTCTGTGTAAGTCAGGATGTTTGCAAAAGGTTGTACTGTTAGTACATCTTTGTATGTTACTTCACCCGCTTCAATTGAATCACGAACACCACCAGAGTTCATCACAGCGAAGTCTGCTTTTGCACGCTCCATGTGAGAAGTTGCAATCAGACGACCAAGGTTTGTTTGTTGGAAGCGAACCACGTTACGGTCACCTTCAAGCTTGCCATTTGTTTCAGCAATCTTAACTTCAAGCTGTGCTTGGCCTTGCTCTTGGAAAGGACGTAGGAATTCAAGTAGCTCAGGATCTTGTGCGATCTCGTCTTGGATAAGTACACGTTGCTTCTTACCGTCGATCTTAACCTTTTTCTTCAGGTTAACTGGGATTAGGTCATAGCTCACCATCTCTAACTCGCCATTACGGAATTCGTAATCAGCACGGCCTACATATTTACCCCATTCGTGAGCTTGAACGATGTAAGTACCGTTTTGAAGGTCAGGTTTACACTCATCACCCGGCTTGAAGTTTTTCTTCGCAACGTTAGGGCCTTCCATACATACAGGCTCTTGAGAGTGACCACCAACGATCATGTCTAGGTCACCTTCGTCTAGGTAACGCGCTAGTGCAACATCACCTGGTGCGTTAACGCCACGCTGACCATTTTCGTAGTGACCCATGTGAGTCACAGCAAAGATAAGATCTGGTTTTTCTGTTTCTTTAAGTTCAGCGATCAGTTTCTTCGCTTCTTCTTTAGGGTCACGGAAATCGATACCTGCGATAAACTCTGGGTTACCAATCTTTTGGGTATCTTCAGTCGTCAAACCAATAACCGCGATTTTAATACCTTGCTTTTCAAACATCTCATAAGCTTGGAACTTACGTTCGCCAGTCGCTTTATCGTAGATGTTTGCAGATAGCATTGGGAAGTTAGCCCAATCAATTTGCTTTTGTAGTACGTCTAGTGAGTTATCAAACTCATGGTTACCTAATGCCATTGCATCATAACCAATCTTGTTCATGCCTTTGAAATCAGGTTCTGCATCCTGAAGATCTGACTCTGGTACACCCGTGTTGATGTCACCACCAGATAGAAGCAACACGCTACCGCCTTCTGCTTCAACTTCTGCACGAAGTTGATCAACCAGCGTTTTACGCGCAGACATGCCGTACTCGCCGTATTTGTTCTGCCAGAAACGACCATGGTTGTCGTTAGTGTGAAGAATCGTTAGCTTGTAAGTTTCGTCTTGGTTCCAATCATGAGCAGATTGAGACGCACAACCAGCTAAAGTCGCTAGAATTGCAGCACTTAGTGCTGTCTTTAGAATAAGGCGTTGCTTCATTGTCATACCTTTGAACTTTTTAGGGGAATCCACTGCTTCTCCCACTCCCATAGAGCCAATGCTTACTTAATAAACATGGTTAGAGAATGGTAAAACTTGAAGTAGTTTAAATTAAGACGGTAAACCTAACAGAGTGATTTCATATTTATGTAGGATAGATCACCTTAATCCCCTATCGAGTGTGTAACAAAGCGACAAAGTTACATTTGAGCAAATAAGTGATCACAGGCAAACGTTTTCATCATTTTTTAGATTATTTGTGATTTACTCAATCCAGCTTCCCCATAGAGTGACATTCGTTAAATTTATTCGATTTATCAGAGCCTTAATAGCTACGTTATAACATCACAACCCAAACTTAAGGAGCTCAAGCTAGTAGCCATTCACTTAGCTACAGGTACAAAAAAGCCGGCACTTGCGCCGGCTCTTAATTCTATACAGTTCGATTATTTAATATCGATGTGGTCAAAGCCTTTGATAAGGTCATCAAGTGCTTTCATCTGCTTCAAGAACGGCTCTAGCTTATCCAGAGGCAGTGCCGATGGACCATCACAACGTGCTTGGTCTGGGTTCGGGTGAGCTTCAATGAATAGACCAGCAATACCGGTCGCTAAGCCAGCTTTAGCAAGTTCAACCGTTTGCTCACGACGACCACCAGATGCTGCACCTGAAGGGTCACGCATTTGCAGAGAGTGCGTCACGTCAAAGATGATCGGGCTACCGTTTGAAGACTTCTTCATTACGCCAAAACCAAGCATATCTACAACTAGGTTGTCATAGCCCATGCAAGAGCCACGCTCACAAAGGATAATCTTGTCGTTGCCACATTCAGCGAATTTATCCACGATGTTACCAACTTGGTTTGGGCTCATGAACTGAGGCTTCTTCACGTTGATAACTGCACCAGTCTTAGCCATCGCTTCAACAAGGTCAGTTTGACGAGCTAGGAATGCTGGAAGTTGAATAACATCAACTACATCAGCAACTGGCTGAGCTTGTGCTTCGGTGTGAACATCAGTGATGATCTTTACGCCAAATGTGTCTTTCAATTCTTGGAAGATTTTTAGACCTTCTTCCATACCAGGGCCACGGTATGAGTGAACTGAGCTGCGGTTTGCCTTATCGAAAGAGGCCTTAAATACATAAGGAATACCCAGCTTTTCAGTTACTTTCACGTAGTGCTCACAGATCTGCATTGCTAGATCGCGAGATTCAAGAACGTTCATGCCTGCAAATAGCGTAAATGGCTTGTCGTTAGCAATTGGCATGTCGCCAATATGAACTGTTTTCTGTTCCATCATATTCTCTCTAAATAATTATTAATTAGTGAACAACCACGGTCTTTTCATTCATGACGTTCACTTGAGATTTCAGTAACTCAGATGCAGGGTCATCTGGGCATTGGTCGATAAAATATTGGTAATCCGTCGCCGCCACTTGGTGACAATCCAACTGCTGATAGATAAAGCCACGGTCGCGGATTTCATACGGGTCGTCCGGTACAAACGTTAATGCAAGGTCTGTACATTTCAATGCAAGCGTATAGCGCTCTTCTCTCAGTAGTGCACTCTTTAGTAGCGCTAGCCACTTACCAATGATTGTTGGATGATCAGCCACTTCTAAATGCTCTGATTTAAGCTTAGCCAATGGTCCATCATGACCGATCAACCACGCTCGCAGTGTCTGTTCACCAACGTATTCACCATTGTAGGGGTTGATATACACTGCTGCTTGGCCGTACCAAGTCACTTTAAGCAGAAACTGAGTCGGGAAAGAGACACCCTCTACAGGAAAGCCTAGCTTGCGACCTAGAAAAAGAAAGATAGCGCCAAGACTGACTGGAATACCTTTCTTACGCTCTAGCACTTTATCGATGAAAGCATTCTCTGAAGAGAAGTAGGCATCTTTATCGCCAGCAAAGCCCCATTCATAGAAGAATAGTCGAATAAAGGACTCAAACTTCTGTTGCTCGTCGGTTTCATGAACCAAAGCAAACTCAGCTTCTTTAAACAATCTCGCCAATTCTTGCTCAGCCCAACTATCTTGAGTCTCTGGGTTAATCGCTTTATTTAAGATCAATGCACCTTCAGCTAATTCTAGCTGGTCAAAGTCTTCGTCAAAAAATTCGTACATAGGTAGTTAACCGAAATAAGGAGATCATTAACCGAAAAATGTTGGTGTCTTCGTCATCGCAATTTTGCCAGCCATCGCTAACCAGCCAAGCGCACCGAAGAACGAGAATACTCTCAATAACTTGTTTTTACCCAACTTAAGCGCAAAGAAACCGAGTGCGATATAAGCCATCACACAAGTTAGCTTTTCTGTTAGCCATGGCGCAGCTGGAGTAAATGGAATAAAGCCAGTGATAAAAATCAAACCAATACCCGATAGCAACAGCAACGAGTCGTTGATATGAGGGAAACGCTGCAAGAAAGGGTGCTTAAGCTTTGGTGAGTTCGCCATCATAAGAACGAAACGAATTGAAAGAAGTGACACGCTTATCGCAATCGTTAGTAGGTGAAAATGTTTTAAACCTTCGTACATGGTATTCCTTTATATTTTTATATGTGCTTTCGTTAACACGAGCGACACAGTACCCGTTAGTGCTCTGTATTTCTGCGTTAAATGCATTACCGAGTCAAATGTAATTTCGCGTTAAAGGTATCAATTTCGTAAGTTCGCCTTCTTGGGTTACGTGAGTGACTAGCAAATACTGAGCCCCCGAAGCAAACGACAACGAACTATAAGCAATAACGACCTAATGTTACTCGGTCATTGCCACCGTAATCTTTCTCTGTGACCACATCGAGATAACCTAGCGCTTGCATTATCTCACGTACAGCCAAGCCTTGGTCGTAACCGTGTTCAAATGCCAACCAACCCTCATTTTCTAAAAAGCCACGTGCGTTTTCAGAAATGTAGCGAATATCAGCAAGCCCTTTCTCTTCAGCAACAAGCGCAGTAATCGGCTCAAAACGCACATCGCCCTGAGATAGATGAGGATCATCTTTCTCTATGTAAGGTGGGTTAGAGACAATCAGAGAGAACTTAACCTCATCGCCATCAGAAGCCAGACCGCTAAGCGGATCAAACCAACTGCCATGCAAGAACGTGGCATTGGTGATGTTTAAGCGTTTCGCATTCTCTGTTGCAAGCGCTTGAGCTTCAGGACGAAGATCAATGCCCGTCACTGGTCGATTTGGCATCTCAGACGCCAACGCCAATGCGATAGCACCAGTACCTGTCCCTAAATCGAGAATCGCGCCTTGTTTGCCATAAGTTTTATCCAACGCGACTTCGACCAAACGCTCGGTATCCGGACGAGGAATTAGAGTAGATGGCGAAACTTTTAGCGGCAGCGACCAAAACTCACGCTCACCAACAATGTAAGCCACTGGCTCACCGGTTAAGCGACGTTTTAAAAGGGCTTGAAATTCAGACTCTTGCTCTGAGGTGAGATGCTTCTCAGGCCAAGTAAGTAGGTAAGATCTTGGTTTATCTAAGGCGTGACAAAGCAGTACCGCAGCATCAATTGAGGGTGACGTGTTGTCACCCTCTTGAAGCGCTACGATTGCTGCTTTTAATGCACTTTCAACCGTATAGGCAGATTGCATAAGGTTTAGTTGTTCTCAGCTAGCGCAGCAAGTTGGTCTGCTTGGTGCTCTTGTAGAACCGGATCAATCAGGCTTTGCATGTCACCTTCTAACACTTCGTTCAGACGGTAAAGTGTTAGGTTGATACGGTGATCAGAAACACGACCTTGCGGGTAGTTGTAAGTACGGATACGGTCACTACGGTCACCCGAGCCTAGCAGGTTACGACGCGTGTCTGATACTTCAGCCGCACGGCGCTCTTCTTCAGCTTGTACAATACGCGCAGCAAGAACAGCCATCGCCTTCGCCTTGTTTTTGTGTTGAGAACGCTCGTCCTGACACTCTACTACTGTACCTGTTGGCAAGTGAGTAATACGGATAGCTGAATCCGTGGTGTTAACGTGCTGACCACCCGCGCCAGAAGCACGGAAGGTATCGATTTTCAGGTCTGCAGCCTTTATTTCTGGAAGATCCGCTTCTGGGATTTCAGGCATAACAGCAACAGTACATGCAGAAGTATGAACACGGCCTTGAGATTCAGTCTCTGGTACACGTTGAACACGGTGACCGCCTGATTCAAACTTCATTACTCCGTAAACACCTTCACCGCTTACTTTAGCGATCATCTCTTTGTAGCCGCCTTGCTCTGAGTCATTGCTGCTCATGACTTCAACGCGCCAGCCTTTCTTCTCTGCAAACTTAGAATACATACGGAAAAGGTTACCCGCGAAGATACCCGCTTCATCACCACCCGCACCTGCACGGATCTCTAGGAAACAGTTACGCTCATCGTTTGGATCTTTAGGTAGAAGAAGAATCTGAAGCTCATCAGTTAGACGCTCAATCGCTTCTTTCGCTTCTTTAATTTCTTCCTGCGCCATTTCGCGCATCTCTTCGTCGTCTTCCTGCGCCATATCTTCGGCAGCTTCTAGATCGTCTTGAGCTTGCTGGTAAGCTTGGAAGCACTTAGTCACTTCTTCTAACTGAGAGTACTCTTTAGATAGTGCACGGAATTTGTTTTGATCACCGATCACATCTGGATCGCCAAGCAGGTGTTGAACTTCTTCGTAGCGTTCAACAAGTGTTTCAAGCTTTACTAGAATCGAGGCTTTCATAATGTCTTATCTTGTTGGAGGTCTAATATTATTGAGGGTCTTCTAGGCCCAAACTCTGTCTAATGACCGTTAATTTCGCAGGTTCTCCTTGCTCAGCAGCACTTTGTAGTGCGCGGGTTGGAGCATGGATCAATTTGTTTGTGAGCTTATTGCTAAGCTCCAGTAAAACTTTCTCAGGGTCACCGCCAGCGGCAAGTGATTGTAAACTTTTACTCAATAATTCTTCGCGGATTTCATTCGCTGACTTTCGGTACTCACGAATACTGTCGACCGCTTGTAGTGAGCGCATCCAACTCATGAACGCGGCACTTTCTTCACTGACGATCGCTTCAGCTTGGATTGCTTCCACTTTACGTTGCTCGATGTTGCCATCAACAATCGACTGCAAATCATCAACCGAATACAAGTAAGCATCGTTCAGTTCGCCAACCTGTGATTCCACATCACGAGGCACTGCAATATCAACCAATAACATAGGTTGATGCTTTCTTGTTTTCAGAGCGGTCTCTACCATACCCTTACCAATAATTGGCAGCGGGCTTGCGGTTGAACTGATCACGATATCTGCTCTGTGCAGGTGATCTGGAATTTCATTTAAGCTGATCACTTCAGCACCAAACTCTTCGGCTAACCCTAAAGCACGCTCACGAGTTCGGTTAGCCACAATCATTTTAGTACAGCCATTTGCTGAAAGGTGCTTAGCCACAAGTTCAATCGTTTCACCAGCACCAACCAACAACACGGTTGAATCAGCAATCGACTCAAAAATATGCTTGGCTAAAGTACAAGCTGCGTAAGCCACAGACACCGCACTTCCGCCGATTTCTGTTTCAGTTCGAACGCGCTTCGCCACAGAAAATGATTTCTGGAACAGCTTTTCCATTGAAGCATCGACAGACTTACTACCACGAGAGTCTGTATAAGCTTGCTTAACCTGACCTAAGATTTGCGGCTCACCCAAAACCAAAGAGTCCAAACCACAAGCAACGCGCATTAAATGTTTAATGGCAGCCTGCTCTTCATGGATATAAAGACTTGGCTTTAGCTCTTCAGGGCTAACTTGGTGGAAAACCGACAACCAATCGATAAGCTTGTTTTTTGCTCCGCTTTTAACGTCACAATACACTTCAGTTCGGTTACAGGTAGAAAGTATGACACTTCCATTTACGTGTGCATTTGCGTTAAGTTGCTTGAGTGCCTCAGACAGTTTATCTGGACCAAAAGCGACTTTTTCTCGCAATTCAACCGACGCTGTATTGTGATTGATACCTACGGCAAGCAAAGACATGTATCAGAAGTTCTCGATCAGGGAATGGAAACAAGGGGCGAATTTTACTTGATGCATGGCTCTATTTAAAGAGCAAGCGGGATTTGTTTTCCTGACTTCGTGAATTCAATGCTATAGTTGAAGCGTTTTTTAGATGAATTTGAACAAGTTGTGAGCAAATATGGGCAAGCTTCGTAAAATCGCGTCTCTTATTTTTATTACCATAATCATGGTGGGTTGCTCGTCTATCCCGGAACAACCGACGAGTGTTGAATGGCAAACACACCAAAGCCGCCTATTACAGATAGAAAACTATCAAGCTTCAGGTAAGCTTGCCTACATCTCTCCCGAGCAGCGCCAAAGCCTCAATTTCGTTTGGAAGCACTCTCCAAATCAAAGCCAATTAAGACTCACCACTTTCCTTGGTCAAACCGCATTAAACCTGACCATTGATCCATCTGGCGCCAAAGTCGTCACTTATGATGACCAAGTATTTACCCACGCGAGCGCCTCTATTTTGGTTGAGCAGCTTACAGGCTTGAAGATCCCTGTTGATCATCTGCCACAATGGTTCCTTGGCATTCCAGACCAAGCGGATAGCTATCAGCTAAATACAACGAACACCCTTGAGTCACTAACCAAGCAAGTCAGCAACCAACTATGGACTCTGAGTTTTGCTAACTATCGCAATACAGAGATGCCGAGTACGCTGCAATCTGGTGAAGACAAAGTAAATGTGGAGACGATTCCGCTCCCTACTCGACTCTCTTTCAAGCAAGACCAAAACAAAATCAATATCGTAGTTTCGAAGTGGACACTGAAAAAATGATTACAACACCAACACACTGGCCTTCTCCAGCAAAGCTGAATCTATTTCTTTATATCACTGGCCGACGTGATAATGGTTACCACGAGCTTCAAACACTCTTTCAATTTGTTGACTTTGGTGATGAACTGACGGTTACCGCAAACTCAGAAACGAGCTCGATAACCATCACGCCTGAAATACCTGGCGTAGCGCTTGAAGACAACCTAATTTGGAAAGCCGCTACTGCACTTCAACATTACACCTCGACCTCTTTCGGCGCCGATATTGAACTAAAGAAAGTACTGCCAATGGGTGGTGGTATTGGCGGAGGCTCATCAAATGCTGCAACTGTGTTAGTGGCGCTTAATTACTTGTGGCAACTGAATCTTTCTGATGATCAACTTGCAGAGATCGGTCTGAACCTTGGCGCTGATGTACCAGTGTTTGTGCGAGGCCATGCCGCCTTTGCTGAAGGCGTTGGTGAGCAGTTGCTACCTGCTAATCCGGATGAAAAATGGTATCTCGTGGTTAAGCCTCAAGTAAGCATAGCAACTGTGGACATATTCACACATCCAGAATTAACCAGAAATACGCCAAAGCGAGCGCTATCAACGCTTCTAGAGCAAGAATACGTAAACGATTGCGAAAAAATTGTTCGAATGCTGTACCCAGAGGTTGATAAGCAACTTTCATGGCTGCTACAATACGCGCCGTCGAGATTGACTGGCACAGGTTCGTGCGTTTTTGCTGAATTTAGCAGCAAAAAAGAAGCCGAATTGGTGCTAGAAAAACTGCCTGACGCCGTTTCCGCATTTGTAGCGAAAGGACGAAACACTTCTCCTTTAAAAGAAACGTTGGCTGAATACCACTCAGCCCACCCACAATCTATTTAAAACTGGACGCAACCCGAGGTTTCCACCGTGCCTGATATGAAGCTATTTGCTGGTAACGCAACACCTGAACTAGCCCAACGTATTGCTGATCGTCTATACATCTCTCTTGGCGATGCTACTGTAGACCGTTTTTCTGATGGCGAAGTCGCTGTTCAAATCAATGAAAACGTTCGTGGTAGCGATGTATTCCTGATTCAATCAACTTGTGCACCAACCAATGACAACCTAATGGAATTGGTGGTAATGATTGACGCAATGCGCCGTGCTTCTGCTGGCCGTATTACTGCTGTAATCCCTTACTTCGGTTATGCCCGTCAAGATCGTCGTGTACGTTCTGCACGTGTGCCAATTACTGCAAAAGTTGTTGCAGATTTCCTTTCTAACGTTGGCGTAGACCGCGTTCTTACTATCGACCTACACGCAGAGCAAATCCAAGGCTTCTTCGATGTACCAGTTGATAACATCTTCGGTACTCCAGTTCTTCTAGAAGACATGGCTAACCGTGGCCTAGAAAACCCAGTTGTGGTTTCTCCCGACCTTGGTGGTGTTGTACGTGCTCGTGCAACGGCTAAAGCGCTAGGTGACGTTGATATCGCTATCGTTGATAAGCGTCGTCCACGTGCTAACGTTTCTGAAGTAATGAACCTAATCGGTGATGTTGAAGGCCGCGACTGTGTTATCGTTGATGACATGATCGATACAGGTGGCACACTATGTAAAGCAGCTGAAGCGCTTAAAGAGCGCGGTGCTAAGCGTGTATTCGCTTACGCAACTCACGCTGTTTTCTCTGGTACTGCTGCAAACAACATCAAGAACTCTGTTCTAGACCAAGTTATCGTAACGGATTCTATCTCTCTATCTCCAGAGATGGCTGCGACAGGTAAAGTAACAACACTTAGCCTTTCTCGCATGCTTGCTGAAGCGATTCGTCGTATCAGCAACGAAGAATCAATCTCAGCGATGTTCAACTAATCAAGGCTATTTAGCTTTGTTATAGAAACTCGTTAGAGAAAGACATTAAGCACTTCATTAAATGAAGTGCTTTTTTTATATCTGGTGACCGTTGTTTATCACACCTCGGAATAATCATGGTGCTATCAGCTAGCTCGCACCTTTTTCATAAACTGTGATATCATACGGCGCTTTTTGAAATCCCAAGAGAGATCCATACCTTGAGCCAACAAATAAAACTTCTCGTTGGACTGGCTAATCCAGGTCCAGAATACGCCAAAACTCGCCACAATGCGGGTGCTTGGGTAGTTGAAGAATTAGCACGTGTACACAACGTAACACTGAAGAACGAACCAAAGTTCTTTGGCCTAACGGGTCGTATCATGGTTCATGGTGAAGATCTTCGTTTGCTGATCCCAACGACTTTTATGAACTTGTCAGGCAAAGCAGTTGCAGCTTTGGCAAAGTTCTACCAAATTAAACCAGAAGAGATCATGGTTGCTCATGATGAGTTAGACCTTCCTCCTGGTATTGGAAAGTTCAAAAAAGGTGGTGGTCATGGTGGACACAACGGTCTAAAAGACATCATCAGCAAGCAGGGTAACAATAAAGAATTCTATCGTCTGAGATTAGGCATCGGCCATCCTGGGCACAAAGATAAAGTTGCAGGTTATGTATTAGGCAAAGCTCCGCAAAAAGAGCAAGAGTGTATCGAGGCCGTCGTTGACGAATCGGTTCGCAGCCTAGACATCTTATTAAAAGATGGCCTACCAAAAGCACAAAATCGCTTACATACGTTCAAAGCAGAATAAGGTTTATATCATGGGTTTTAAATGTGGCATCGTTGGTCTACCAAACGTTGGTAAGTCAACTCTGTTTAACGCACTGACTAAAGCAGGCATCGAAGCAGCAAACTTTCCATTTTGTACGATCGAACCAAACACAGGTATCGTTCCGGTTCCAGATCTACGCTTAGATGCATTAGCAAAAATTGTTAATCCACAAAAGATCCTTCCAACAACGATGGAATTCGTTGATATCGCTGGCCTAGTTGCTGGTGCATCTAAAGGTGAAGGTCTTGGTAACAAATTCCTAGCGAACATCCGTGAAACTGACGCGATCGGTCACGTTGTACGCTGCTTTGAAAACGAAAACATCGTTCACGTTTCTGGCAAAGTATCTCCAATCGAAGATATCGAAGTGATCAACCTTGAACTTGCACTGGCTGACTTAGACAGCTGTGAGCGTGCAATTCAACGCAACGCTAAGAAAGCAAAAGGCGGCGACAAAGACGCTAAATTCGAAATCACTGTACTAGAAAAACTACTACCAGTTCTTACTGAAGGTGGTATGGCGCGTACTGTTGAACTAGCGAAAGAAGAAGCGGCAGCAATCGGCTACCTAAACTTCCTAACACTTAAGCCAACAATGTACATCGCAAACGTTGCTGAAGATGGTTTTGAAAACAACCCTTACCTAGATGCTGTTCGTGAATACGCTGAAAAAGAGAACAACGTTGTTGTTGCAGTATGTGCTGCTATCGAATCTGAGCTTTCTGAGCTTGACGACGAAGATCGTGAAGAGTTCCTAGCGGACATGGGTATCGAAGAACCAGGTCTAAACCGAGTGATCCGCTCTGGTTACGAACTACTTACTCTTCAAACTTACTTCACAGCGGGTGTTAAAGAAGTTCGCGCTTGGACAATTCCTGTAGGCGCAACAGCTCCACAAGCGGCTGGTAAGATCCACACAGACTTCGAAAAAGGCTTCATCCGAGCTGAAGTTGTTGGTTTTGATCACTTCATCGAATTTAACGGTGAGAGCGGCGCAAAAGACGCAGGTAAATGGCGTCTAGAAGGCAAAGAATACATCGTAAAAGATGGTGACGTTGTTCACTTCCGCTTCAACGTATAATTGCTGATTAAATATCGGATAAAAGGCCAGTGAATTTCACTGGCCTTTTTGTTTTTACTCTTTAGCAAGAGTTCGACATCAGAAAGTTAACTTCCTATATATATCGCCCTTTTGACCTATTTTTGCCGACAAATACGCCTCTTTGACTAAAAAGAAACCGAACAGATGTTTATTCGTGATTTATTCAAAAAAAAAGTTGACGGGTTTCACTCAACTACGCATAATGCGCCCCGTTCACAGCGAAGCGGCAACGTTTCAAAATGAGCAACAATTTGGAAATGGCTACTTAGCTCAGTTGGTTAGAGCACATCACTCATAATGATGGGGTCGCAGGTTCAAATCCCGCAGTAGCCACCATTTCCTAAGCACTCTATTCGTTATTAAACACTTGTTTTTAACTATAAAGAGTTTTTAGGAAATAAAGCGGACGTGGCGGAATTGGTAGACGCACCAGATTTAGGTTCTGGCGCCGCAAGGTGTGAGAGTTCAAGTCTCTCCGTCCGCACCATATTGAGATGTCTTAAATGATATCATTGTTGGGCTATCGCCAAGCGGTAAGGCACCGGCTTTTGATGCCGGCATTCCCTGGTTCGAATCCAGGTAGCCCAGCCACAATTTAAAGTGTAATTATCTTTAAAAAGATAATGGCATTGAAAGCAAGATTATATTATATTGTCTCGCTCTCAGATGGCTACTTAGCTCAGTTGGTTAGAGCACATCACTCATAATGATGGGGTCGCAGGTTCAAATCCCGCAGTAGCCACCACTATTTCTTTTGAAATAGAAAGACAACGTCTTATTGAATCACCAATATTCAGTATGACTATAAAGATTTGCTGCGGTCGTGGCGGAATTGGTAGACGCACCAGATTTAGGTTCTGGCGCCGAGAGG
>NZ_VTXJ01000029.1:0-57623 GCF_013114525.1 Vibrio sp. T3Y01
CACTTATTAGAGAAGCCCTGCTAGAAATAGCAGGGCTTTTTTACATCTATCAAAAATGTATATTCAGTAATCAATTGGCGAATAGATAGAATGACAACTCAACTGCATCAAACCTTTTAGAAAGCCTAGTCTTACGACTAGGCTTTCGTCGTTTCTAGAGTGCGATAATTTGGTCTTCTACCAATGAGTCCGGTTTATGTACGAGTCCGATGGAATACCAGCTCAGCAATTCCACCACTATGCTAAGCCCAAGTATAACTGCTTGGGCTTTATTGCATTTGAGTTACTGTGGTCACTCTTCAGTCGATAGAGTAAGCAAAAGATTTGTCCACAACCCAGAACCCTCCCCACATTCCATAACTTATCTGAAGGTCTAGTCTTACGAGTAGAGTCGTGTGCTTTGTGGGGTTCGACAATTTGCTCTTTGACTAACGCTCTCCTCTCTCTTACAAGCTAGTCATTACGATTTTTATCAAGAAGCTTCGCTAGAAATAGCGGGCTTTCTTCTATCTGAAACATAGTGTCACGTGCTGCGGTCGAAACCTTCCCGAAAAGGTTATGTCCGTTCCCCTAATTATTACGCTACTGATCACGAGGTCTTAGACTCTCATCGCTCTGGCAATGTCTTATAAGGTTACTTATTTTCAATTACTTCTTCAGTCTAGCGTGATATGAAAGTCCTAACCTCAACAGTGACTTTACCTTGGTAGTTTCTGGTAACAAACAGGTTCAGAGGTTGGACGCTACATGATCTCCCCTACAATGGAAGATGTGACTGGTAGTCTATCGTGGATATTTCATTCCTCTAATCGTGTCTAAAGGGGGAGGGTCTTATTTTGATGCTCTTGTTAGAATTGGCATTAATGCTTCGCTAAGCGTTAGTGAGGGGCTGCATTTTAGTGCTATTTCTTAACCCTCTTTGATTTTGGTTATGTGATTGGTCTAGATGACTTTGCTCTGTGGTGGGAGACTGTGGAGGTAGGGCTTGTTGAGAGGTAATTTATAGATAAATAAGAAGCCGATGCTGGGCATCGGCTTCTTATTTATACAGCGAGATTTAAGCTGGTTGAACTAGAGCGAGTGCCTTACGAGATACCTCGTGGGCTGCTTTGGTTAAGTTCTGCTTCTCTAGTGCATCAGATAGATATCCGTAATCTGAAACATTAGAGCGAAGTGCTAGTGCTTTTTCGAAATGGCTTTGCGCTTCTGCCCATTTTTGTTCTCTTAGATAGAACTGAGCTAATGCACTGTGTGCTTCTGCGTTATTGTTATCTTTGTTGATAGCGCGCTCTAGCATAACAACCACTGGATGGTGATCAGCAAGATTCAGCTCTGGAAGTAGCATGTAGAGCTCGTTCGAACCTGTTTTAGCAATGTTCTCTTTGATAACTGTGAAAGCTTCTGCATCGGCTTTACGTGCGATCAGTTGTTTTACGAAACAAGAGACAAGGTGTGAGCTTTGCTTTTGTTTTCTTGAAAGCTTGTTCCAGTGACTGATTAAGCCTTCGCTGCCTTGTTGTTGTGCCACATCGTGAAGCAAACCACATTGTGCTTTCTGCTCTAGTTCACGCTGCTCATCTGCTGTTAGGAGCTTGTTCTTAGCGAGCTTAGGCGTTAGTTCCAGCAATGGTTGCCATAACTTAAGCTGCATGTAGGTCGCTTTTAGTAAGCCCAGGACTGCAGTGTTGTTCGGGTGTGAACCTTTAAGATTTGAAAGCGTATCGAAAGCGGCTTCGTAGTTTGATTCGCTGATCTGTTGTTTGGCTTTAGTTAGCTCAACGGCCAATAGAGAATCGTCTTGTTGGCTAGCCAGTTCGATGTATTTATCGCGTTCAGCGGTATTGCCCTGCTCATGCGCTGCTTGAGAGGCCACTAGGTAACAAAGCAGAGGCATGTCGTGGTGATTTGCCCAACGTGTCACTTTCTTCTCAGCACCTTTCCAGTCACCTTCAAGAAGCTTGATTATGCCTTCATTGGTATAACGGCGAGAGCGCTTAAGTTTACGAACACTGAACCAGTTCCAAGTTGTTGAGCTAGCGTAAATAAGCTTCTTAAATAGGTACTCTAAGCCAAACAGTGCAGCCAAAAGGACAATCACAAAGATAGCCATTGTTGTCACACTCATCTCAATCGTCTTGTTGGCAATTGAGATCAGCACATAACCTTGTTGACCTGAAAACTGAGTGCCGACAAACAGACCTGCACCGAGTACAAGGAAAAGAAAAATCAAACGAATCATTATTTCTCCTCCGAGGTCATTACCGTCACCTCACGGCGTAGACGTTCACGAATCACATCAGATAACTGATTCTGAGACTCAAGCTTCACAGGGTATTTAACAGTGATGTTCTGTTCGCTTAATTGCTTGATTGCCTTCTCGAATTCGATGACTGAGTTGTTATCTTGGTTTAGGTATGACTTAGACCACTCGTTAGCTGTCTTTAGAGCTGCGCTATAAACTTCACCTTGCTCTTTGTAGACTGCACGAATTGCAGTTTCCAGTTTACCCTTGATGTTTTCACGCAGGTAGAAGTGCTGTTCTGGTGATAGTAGAGGGATAACCTCGCCATCTCGACTACGGAAAGTGATAAAGTTTTCTGAGAAGTCTTTCATCGACGTCATCAGGTTGCTTTGCCAGTCATTAATGTCTTGAGATACGGCTTTTTTCTCGACGATTTCAGCCTCAGGAAGAATCGCATTCGCTAGAGGTAGCTTATCGACTTGTTGCTGAAGGCTTGTGATACGTAGCACCAAACCATCGCGGTCGATCAGAGGAATAGTGCGAAGCTTAGTGATGTCGTTAGTCATAGACTGGCGCAGAGATACTAGGCTTGGATCGTTGAGTGCGGCGATACGCTGATCGGCACTTTCCATAAGTTTGGTTGCGCTAACAGCATCATGCTCAAGGAATAGTTTGCGGCCAGCAAGTTTTACTAGGTAATCGGCTTCAGCAAGCAGCCAGTCATTCGGACGACGACCTTTGACATCAGCTACCGCTAGTTGCAGGCTTTGAATGCTCTTTTGTTGTTGAGATTGTACAACCTGAGTTTTCTCTACCGCATGTGATGCTTCTTGGATGGTCTCTTGTTTGATGGCTTGCAGGTCTTTATTTACAGCAGATTGGGTATTTTGTAGCTGGGCTTGAAGTGCTGCGATTTGATCTGAATATTCAGCACTCTTTTGCTGCATTTGGAAGGCAATACCACCGCTGAAGATAATAGAAATTGCGATAGCGATAGCGCCGAATTTCACACCGCGCTTGCCTTGCTTTTCTGCTTTCTCAATTTGTTCTTTGTGGTCGGCTTGAGTCTGCTCAGTGTGAGTCGTATTCGGTGCTGGGGCCTCAAGCTTTGACTCAGCTTCTTTTGATTCAGCGCTTTCGTCTTTGGTCGCTACTGGCTGAGTATCTTGGTTCTGTTCAGGTTCAATATGCTCATTATTTTTTTTGCTTGTCATGCTTATTTCCTGTTTCTAGCTAGGGCTGGAGAGCAGCCAGTAATATTTGGTTCGCAGCACTTTGAGTATTCGTAACGTTAGAGAAGCCGAGCTGTTGTGCTCGTTGTGCTATGCGCTTGCTTGGAACAAACAAATGTCTCGTTGAAAGCCAAGCAGAATACTCACCAGGGGTAATGGAGCACAGATACTCCAGTTGTTCCTGACTTGTGACGACTACTTTGGACGTTTTTTTGTTTATCCATGTTTGATAGGTATTGTGATCGTTTATTGGAATATATTCTCTACGGTAGGTCTCACAATAAGAGACTTGTGCACCTAGGTTGAGCAAAGAATCTCGAATGAGCTCTCGCCCACCATTCCCACGTAGTATCAAAATGGATTTGTTATTTACGTCTCTCAGTTCAGCAAGTTTAAGAAGATGTTCACTATCACTAACTTGAGGATAGTTTACTTTTTGTTTACAGACTTTGCTTAAAACGTGCGCAGTTTTTTGACCAACGCCAAGATAAAGCGGCGAAGTAGGCCAAACGGACGAAGTTTTAGAAAGGATATTTTGAGCCGCGGTCACGGCATGATGGCTGACAGCGATGATGATATCGCTGTTGTTGAGCCGGACGCTTAAGTTGGCTGTGTCTGGATTATCAATGATACGAATAAGCGGATGATGGATCGCTTGAACCCCTTCATCCGCTAGTTGTTGGCAAAGCGATTGTCCCTCTACACCGGGACGAGTTACCAACACAGTCATGATTATTCTTGGTCTGCGTATAGCTTGGTTAAGATTTCTCTCGCACCGTCATCCAGCAGTTGATTAGCCAGAGTAACGCCAAGTGCTTCAGCATCTTTACGAGGGCCGGAGATCTCACCGCGAACCATCTTAGAACCATCAGGTTCACCTACAAGTGCACGTAGCCAGATGTTGTCGCCATCTAATAGTGAGTAGCTACCGATAGGCACCTGGCAACCACCCTCCAGAGTCAGGTTCATTGCACGTTCGCAAAGTACGCGGTCTGCTGTGTCTTGGTGGTTCAGTGGCTCAAGAAGTTTAATCAGACGCTCATCATCAAGACGACACTCGATACCTACAGCGCCTTGGCCTACTGCTGGTAGAGATTGCTCTGGTTCGATAAAGCTACGGATACGCTCTTCTAGTTCCAGACGCTTAAGGCCTGCTGCTGCCAGAACGATAGCATCGTATTGGCCGTCATCGAGTTTACCCAGACGAGTGCCAACATTGCCGCGCAGCTCTTTGATGATCAAATCAGGGCGGTATTCTAGAAGCTGACACTGACGACGCAGGCTACATGTACCTACGACAGCACCTTGTGGTAGTTCATCAATGTTGTTGTATGTGTTTGATACGAATGCGTCACGAGGATCTTCACGTTCACAAATCGTCACTAGACCTAGGCCTTCAGGAAAGTCGACAGGTACATCTTTCATTGAGTGAACTGCAAGGTCAGCACGACCTTCTAGCATTGCCACTTCAAGTTCTTTTACGAACAGACCTTTACCACCCACTTTGGCAAGCGGTGTATCTAGGATGATGTCACCTTTGGTCACCATAGTTACCAACTCAACCTCTAAACCAGGGTGAGCAGCTTGAAGAGCATCCCTTACAAAGTATGCCTGCCAAAGGGCAAGAGGGCTTTTTCTGGTTGCGATACGGATTGGTGTTGAATTTGTCATGGTGTTTCCGATATAGGTTCTGTAATAGCCTAATCCTACCATTGTGAGGCGAAAATTCTTACTGTTTGATCATTCCATGCTTTGATAGCTGAGAGATTTTCATAAGTTCACCAAAATAGTGTGATTGGTATCTCATTTGAAACATGGGCTATTATTAGAAATAGTCAATAAAGAGGACACTACGGCGCCGTGAGTTTAACTTTTTGTCATTAAGGAATTAGCCGGTCTGGCGGCTTCCTTTGCTTTACCATTAGGGGTAAAAGTGTTAAATTGATCACGTTTTGTTGCTGCTTTCGTTCAGTAACTAAACAGAAGTGCATTTAATCTCAAACCAAGGACTTACCTTGCAGGCTTACACTCAAACATTGATTCAACGATTAGACAATCTAAATCAACAGCGCATTGATCGTGCGTTGGCGTTGATGAATGTGCAAGGTCAACGAGTTTTCAATCTTATTCCCGCACTACTTCACTTCAATCATCCAATGATGCCTGGTTATTATGATCAACAAGTTCCTTTTGGAATTCGTAGCTTCACGCTTAATGAATTCCAAAAGCAATTTGTCTCTGATACTGAACTTACTTTAGGTGGCAAGCTAACCGAGTCTGCGGAGCCCGCAATTCTTGGCCTTTACACCATGGGCAGTACCTCTTCTATTGGTCAAAGCACGTCAAGCGACCTCGATATCTGGGTGTGTGTATCTCCGGATATGGACGGCCCAGCTCGCGATAGCCTTACCAATAAATGTCTGTTGATTACCGACTGGGCTGAAACCTTAGGCGTTGAAGCTAACTTCTTCTTAATGGATGAAGAGCGTTTCCGTTCGAACCATTCAGAAGAGATGACCGGTGATAACTGTGGTTCTTCACAGCACTTATTACTGCTTGATGAGTTCTATCGCTCAGCGGTTCGCTTGGCTGGTCAACGTTTGTTGTGGCAAATCATTCCGCCAGAAATGGAAGAGTGCTATGACGAATATGTTCAAGGCTTGTGTCAGGATGGCTATCTTGATTGTTCGCAGTGGATTGATTTCGGTAAGCTGAATCGCATTCCTGCAGAAGAGTACTTTGGTTCTAACTTGTGGCAGCTCTATAAGAGTATCGACTCACCGTATAAATCGGTGTTAAAGGCGATCTTGCTAGAAGCCTATTCATGGGAATACCCAAACACCCAACTCTTGAGTATCGATACCAAGCGTCGCTTTTTTGCGGATGAACCGGATCTGTATGGCATGGATAGCTACTATCTGATGCTAGAAAAGGTAACTCGCTACCTAGAGCGTATTAACGACCACACTCGTTTGGATTTGGTGAGACGCTGTTTCTACCTTAAGACCCACGAGAAGTTGTCGCGTGAAGCAGGTATCGGTTCTGTAGCATGGCGTCGTGAAGCCCTAACCGAGATGACTAAGTCTTGGAATTGGGGACAGGAAACCATTGCTGAGCTCGATAACCGACGTAACTGGAAGGTTGAGCAGGTGAAAGTGGTGCACCACGCACTGCTTGATGCCTTGATGCTGAGCTATCGTAACCTGATTCAATTTGCACGTCGTAATGACATCACTTCGGCAATCAGTCCACAAGATATCAGTATCTTGGCACGTAAGCTTTATGCTGCGTTTGAGGTGTTGCCTGGCAAAGTGACGCTACTGAATCCGCAAATCTCTCCGGATCTGCATGAACCTGACTTGAGCTTTATAGAGGTTCGCCAAGGGCAATCGAATAAAGCGGGTTGGTACTTGTACAAACAGCCACTGATTGCGCACCGCATTCTTGGTCAGCCTTCGCTCGAGCACCATGAGTACTTGAGTAAGCTGGTTGCATGGTCATTCTTTAATGGTTTGATTACTGAATCGACACGTTTGCATTCTGTGGTTCGTGACGCCCACATTGATATCGATAAGTTCTATCAAATGGTGAGTGACCTACGTAATACCTTCTCTTTACGTAAACGCCGTCCGAGTATGCAAGCACTGGCGAGTCCGTGTGAGATCAGCCAGCTGGCGATGTTCATCAACTTTGAAAACGATCCGACTTCTGAATTAAGCGGTCGTGCTTTGAAGGTCGATCTGAAGAACGCCGATATCTTTAGTTTTGGTGAAGAAGGTAAGAGTTTAGTCGGCAGTGTCGATCTGGTTTATCGTAACTCTTGGCATGAAGTACGTACGCTGCATTTCCAAGGTGATACAGCAATGTTGGATGCCCTTAAGACGGTACTTGGTAAAATGCACCAAGATGCGTTGCCGCCAGAGTCGGTTGATGTGTTCTGTTACAGCAAAAACCTGCGTGGTGTGATGCGTAATATGGTGTATCAACTGCTTGCTGAGTGTATCGATTTACGATTAAAGCCGATTGAACCAGAGAAACGCCGTCGCTTTAAGGCTATTCGTTTAGCTAATAAGATGTTTGGTCTGTTCTTCGAGCGTCGTGGTGTATCGGTACAGATGTTGGAAAACTCAGTCGACTTCTATCGTAGTATCTCAACTAATAAGTTGAAGGGTTCTCCTTTACTGATGCTCGATAAAGAGCAGGAGTATCAACTGCCAGAAGTGGTGGATGGTTTTGCGAGTGAGGGCTTAATTCAGTTCTTCTTTGAAGATACCGATAAAGGTTTCAATATCTATGTATTGGACGAATCGAATCAGGTTGAGGTGTATCACCAGTACAGCGGTGAAAAAGATGAGATGATCGCGAGCGTAAACTCTTTCTACACGTCGGTAAAAGATGAGTCGAAGATGTCGTCAAAGTTGATTAACTTTAACTTACCTCAGTACTACCAAATCGTTCATCCAGAAGAGGGCAACTCTTATGTTGTGCCTTATCGTAATGATGCCACTTTAGCTTCTCGGAGCTCAAAGATAGTTAACATCTAGTTGATTTCGACAGATAGATATTAAAAAGGAGTGATTGAATCACTCCTTTTTTTGTTTTGCTTATCAGTGTTAGACCCAGTCGATATCTTCACCTGCGTGCTTCACGCATTCTTCTTTAACCATCTCAAACAGCTCCATGCCCGTCTTTGAACATGTCCACTTGTCGTCAACTAGCTTGAAGTGAAAGCCACCAGATTTAGACGCTAACCAGATTTCTTTCATTGGTTCTTGGCGGTTAATGATGATTTGGCTGCGGTTCTCAAACTCCAGCGTCATCACGTTGCCCGTCACTTCGTAATCAATATCTGCCTCTGATTCATCGATAGCTTCTTCGATGTTTTGCATCTGTATATCGACCAGCTGATGAAATTCAGTCTCGTTCATCCTTTCTATCCTATTGCTTTTCCTGAGTGTGGTGCGATTATAGGGGGCATTGAGTTAATAATCACGATATGCAAAATGAAAAAATTAATTACTGCTCTATTTATGATGTCCGTTATTGGACTTTCTGGTTGTGGTCAAACGGGTCCTTTGTACGATCCTGATGAAGTTCAGCAGACCGAACAATCACAATAAGTGAAAACACGCAGAAATCGTTATTTATAAGGGATAAGAACTTTGGATTACTTCAACTATCAGGAAGATGGCCAGCTTTGGGCTGAGGACGTCGCACTTTCACAACTCGCAGAGCAATATGGTACACCGCTGTATGTATATTCTCGTGCTACATTAGAACGCCACTGGAATGCGTTTGATTCATCGGTTGGTGAGCATCCACACTTGGTATGCTATGCCGTTAAGGCGAACTCGAACCTTGGCGTATTGAATACCCTAGCTCGATTAGGTTCTGGCTTTGATATCGTTTCTGGCGGTGAGCTAGAGCGTGTTGTGGCTGCAGGTGGCGATCCGGCGAAAGTTGTGTTCTCTGGTGTCGGCAAAACAGCCGCTGAAATGAAACGTGCGCTTGAGTTAAACATTAAGTGTTTCAACGTAGAGTCTGAGCCAGAGCTAGAGAGACTGAATAAAGTCGCTGGTGAGCTTGGTGTTAAGGCGCCGATTTCACTGCGTATCAACCCAGACGTTGATGCAAACACTCACCCTTATATCTCGACAGGTCTGCGTGATAACAAATTTGGTATTGCCTTCGACCGTGCGCCTGCCGTTTACGCTTTTGCACAAACACTTGAGAACTTGTCTATCCATGGTATTGATTGCCACATCGGTTCTCAATTAACTGACATCGAGCCTTTCATTGATGCGACTGATCGTTTGCTTGCTCTGATCGACCAACTACGTGCTGATGGTATTAATATTAAGCACCTTGATGTTGGTGGTGGTTTGGGTGTGGTATATCGTGATGAATTACCACCACAACCGTCAGATTACGCAAAAGCACTATTGGCGCGTCTAGACAATCATTCTGATCTAGAGCTGATTTTCGAGCCTGGAAGAGCGATTGCTGCTAACGCTGGTGTACTATTAACGAAAGTTGAGTTCCTCAAGCCAACTGAACACAAGAACTTTGCCATTATCGATGCTGCAATGAACGATTTGATGCGTCCAGCGCTTTACCAAGCTTGGCAAGACATCGTTCCTGTAAGCCCGCGTCAGGGTGAAGCTGTGACTTATGACTTGGTTGGTCCTATCTGTGAGACAGGTGACTTCCTAGGTAAAGATCGTGAGCTAGTGCTTGAAGAGGGCGATTTACTTGCTGTTCGCTCAGCTGGTGCTTATGGTTTTGTCATGTCTTCAAACTACAACACTCGTTCGCGTGCGGCTGAAGTGATGGTTGATGGCAACAAAACTCATTTGGTTCGTCAGCGTGAAGAGCTTACGAGCTTGTGGGAACTTGAAAACATTCTTCCGGAGTAATTTAAAGCGTTATGCACTTCCACTTTTCTAAAATGCATGGTTTGGGCAATGATTTCATGGTCGTGGACTGCATTACTCAAAATATTTTCTTTTCTCCAGATTTGATCCGTCGTTTGGCGGATCGTCACACTGGTGTGGGCTTTGACCAGCTACTTGTGGTTGAGGCTCCCTATGATCCAGAAACTGATTTCCATTACCGCATATTTAATGCAGATGGCAGTGAAGTGGAGCAGTGTGGTAATGGTGCTCGTTGTTTTGCACGCTTTGTTCGTATGAAAGGCTTAACGAATAAGTACAGCATCAACGTCAGCACCAAGAAAGGTAAAATGGTTCTCAAGATTGAAGAGAATGACCTGATCACCGTGAACATGGGCATTCCTGAGTTCGAACCAAGCAAGATCCCATTTAAAGCGAAGCAACCTGAAAAGACCTACATCCTAAGAACCGATGCACATACTTTATTCTGTGGCGCGGTCAGCATGGGCAACCCGCATGTGGTCACTGTCGTTGATGATGTCGATACGGCCGATGTGGATACCTTGGGTCCACTGCTTGAATCACATGAGCGTTTCCCTGAGCGTGTCAATGCTGGTTTTATGCAGGTGGTTAACCGTGAAGAAGTTCGTCTACGTGTTTACGAACGTGGAGCGGGCGAAACTCAGGCTTGTGGTAGCGGTGCGTGTGGTGCTGTTGCAGTGGGTATCACTCAAGGCTTACTGGCTGAAAATGTGAAAGTTCGTCTACCGGGCGGTGACTTACACATTAGTTGGCAAGGCCCGGGTAAACCTCTGTATATGACAGGCCCTGCTACGCATGTGTTTGATGGCCAGCTTTCTTGCTGATTTCGACATATAACAGATAGATACATAAAAAATAAAGGATAGGTTTTGTCTAACGTTGAAGCCGACGCTCTCACCGCAGAAGTGGTCGCGGAATATTTACGTGATAACCCAGATTTTTTCCAAGACCGAAAAGATTTGGTGGATCGCCTTGCTATTAATAACGTTGAGCAGGGTGCCGTTTCTCTTGTGGAGATTCAGCTTAAACGTCAACGCCAGAGAATCGAAGAGCTAGAAGAAGAGATCACTGGCTTGATGTCTTTGGCGGCGAGTAACGATAAAACCTTCTATGAGTTTATGGACCTGCAAGCGCAAGTACTGAAATGCAGTGACTTCATGCAGGTGATTAAAGCGGTTGAGCAAAAGGCACTCGACCTAGGGTTGAAGGCTCATTTGCGAATCCTTTCGCAAACGGGTTTTTATCAGCTCAGCGAAGAGGGCTACTCGAAGTTTTCACTCAACCACTTTAATGGCAAAGATGCCTACCTTGGGCGCTTAAGAAAAGCTGACAGACAAGATTTGTTTGGTGATTTCCCGGTTCCAGAGCTAGGCTCTTATGTAGTACTACCGCTCGCTAAGCAGTCTCCATTGGGGTTACTCGCCTTTTCTAGTGAAGATGGCGGGCATTTCCAACCTCATATGGATACGCTCTTTTTACGCCACTTAGCACTTGTTGTGTCTCATCTGGCGGACACCTTACCTTGGCAGATAAATAATGAGCCTAGAGCCCAAAACACCTCTTCCTAATAGCCTTCAAAAGCCTCTTTCTCGCTTCTATGAATATCTAAGAAGCGAGAAGGGACTCAGCCTACACACCCAGCGAAACTACAAACAACAACTTGAAACCATGGCTGAACACTTAGTCACTCTGGGGCTAAAGGATTGGCGCCAAGTCGATGCGGCTTGGGTAAGACAACTTGCCAGTAAAGGCATGCGTGATGGAATGAAGGCAAGCAGTATTGCGACTCGCTTATCGTCACTGCGTAGCTTCTTTGATTTTCTTGTCTTACGTGGCGAAATCACTGCAAACCCTGCAAAAGGGGTCTCTGCACCTCGTAAGCAGCGCCCGTTACCAAAAAACCTCGATGTAGATGAAGTCGGTCAGTTGCTTGATGTGAATGAAGACGATCCGCTGTCGATTCGTGATCGAGCGATGATGGAGGTGATGTACGGTGCTGGCTTGCGTCTTGCTGAACTGGTTGGTATTAACCTCAAAGACGTGCTGAGCCGCCAAGGAGAAATCCGAGTCATCGGTAAAGGTGACAAAGAGCGCAAGGCGCCATTTTCGGGCTTAGCCAAAGAGTGGGTCGATAAGTGGCTGCGAGTCCGCGGTGAATTGGCTTCTCCGGGAGAGGACGCGCTGTTTGTTTCCAAGCTGGGAACACGCATCTCACACCGCAGTGTGCAAAAACGTATGGAAGAGTGGGGCAAGAAGCAATCTGTAGCGAGCCATATTAGCCCGCACAAACTGCGTCACTCCTTTGCGACCCACGTACTTGAATCGAGCCAAAATCTACGTGCTGTTCAAGAATTGCTGGGTCATGAAAACATTTCGACTACTCAAGTGTACACTCATTTGGATTTTCAACACTTAGCACAAGCTTATGATCAGGCTCATCCCAGAGCTCGTAAGAAGAACAAAGATTAGATTAAAGGTTTTACTATGCGAATTTATCGAGGGTTACAGCCCATCAAAGCCATGACCTTTGACTTGGATGACACCCTATACGACAACTGGCCTGTGATCATGAAGGTTGAGAAGGAGATGGCGCAGTGGCTTTTTCAAGAGCACCCTGTGTCTACTTCTTTATCTTTGGAAGAGTGGCAAGCTGTAAAACAACAAGTCGCATTGGAAAACCCACAGCTAAAGCACGATGTCACCTTGTGGCGTGAAACCCAGATTAAGACTGGTTTACTGCAGTTGGGTTACTCGCAGCAGCAAGCGGAACAAGCGGCTCATGATGGTATCGAGTACGCGTTGTGGTTGCGTAATCAAGTCGATGTCCCTCAAGAAACACACCGCGTCATGGCGGAACTTACCCAGCGTGTTCCTTTAGTGGCGATAACCAATGGTAATGTCGACCCCTATAAAATTGGCCTTGGGCAATACTTCCAGTTAATCCTCAAAGCTGGCCCTGACGGCAGAGCAAAACCCTACCCAGACATGTTTGATAAAGCGCAGCAATACCTAGGTTTTGATGCGAATAACATTCTTCATGTGGGGGATCACCTGAGAACTGATGTCTACGGAGCGAAGAAAAATGGCTTCCAAGCATGCTGGTTTAATGACACTGGTTCCAATTTATACCTTTCTTCGAAGGCGAGTGTGCTTCCTGATGTTGAAATAGATCAACTCAGTGACCTTATGCGACTAATTTAATTTCTACTGCGAGCTTATTGTGTCGCATTTATGATAGTGAATTGTTACATTAGTCGCCATTAACAGCCTGTTTAGGCTAGGATAATTGGCGATTACTTTTTACGATTCATTTCAGTCATAGCGGTGGTTGCGGGTTCTCTACTCCATTAGAATTTGAACAAGGGTTGGCATGCAAACATATACATTTCTCGCAAATACAGAGGAGCAATTTAGATCCGAATTTGCTCAGCGCGAATGGTGTGACAGCAAACAATACCTAATTCAACTTTTCTCTACTCAATCACCTGATATAGCTCGTCAAATTGCCAGTGTGGCACTGGGGCACCTAAGCCATGCGACACTGATCGGCCAGAGTGCCCGTCATGTTATCTGTGATAACTGTCTTGAGAGCACCTGTACCTTAGTGATTGTTAGTGAGTTCAACGAAACTCGTTTAACCTCAGCGGTGCAGCCTTTTACTGGTAACCCAAACCAAGATAGCCAAGCCCTCGCTTCTCAACTCGATCTCTCGAAAGATACCAAAACCGTCATCAGCCTGTGTGATCAGGTTGAAGGTCGTGACTACCCTATTTACGGCGCCTTTGAAAATAGCTCTTACGCATTGCCTGTGGCTGGTGGATTGTGTCACGAAAATGAGCACGGGCGTTGGGTCATGCATAATGAACAAACCTACCAACACGCGTGTGTAGCGGTCGCTTTGACCAATCCGAGGTTGAAGGTTTGGTCAGACGCGTACTCTGAGTGGAACCCTATTGGGATGAAGCTACGAGTGACTCATGCGGTAGGGAACCGCCTATATGCGCTGAATGATAAGCCAGCGATTGAGGTGTTCAAGCACTACCTGGCTGATGGCAAAGATCTCCCTTTTAGCCAACTAATGAGCTTTCCGCTCTATCGTGAGCTTGGCAGAAAGAAAGGCATTTCTACACCGTTGCGCATCAATGATGATGGCAGTATCGAATTTGATAGTCCTTGGCAGATAGGTGAAGAAGCTCAGTTTTGTTATAACCACCCGTCACTCACTGCAGAAAAGGTGCGCCATGGTGCAGAGATGCTTGCCATGCATCAACCTGAGTCTGTAATCATCTATAACTGTGTTTCTCGCTTGGAGTTTATCGATAGCAAACTAGAGCTGAAGCCGTTTGAAGGGATCGTGAATACGTGTGGTGCTTACTGTATGGGTGAGCTTTATCGTACAGAAGAGCGTCAAGACATTCTTCACCACAGCCTAACTTATATCGCGATGAGAGAGTCTGACGAGATTAATGAGTTTCGTTGTGAAGACTTTAAGTGTGACTCTACGGTTTCACCGCTACTTAACTTGGTACGAAATGCAGTGGCTGATCTTGATAGCATGAACACACAGATGGAGAAGAAACTTCATCAACAGGCACGCCGCTTAACTGAGAGTTATCGTATCGACTCTCGTACTGGGCTGCCTAACCGTATTGTTTTGAAAGAGCGACTCAACACGATTCTTTTTAGTGAGCACTTGCTAACTCTGAAGCTTACTAATTTCCATCAAGTGAATGAGAAGTATGGTTATCAAGTCGGTGACCAGTTGTTGCTTGATCTCTCCAATCACTTTGTTGAACGCTTGCAGCTTCGTGTGGTGAAAGAACCGAACGTGAAGGTTGAGTTGTTCAGTATTGGTGTGGGTGAATGGGCGATCATTTTTAATGCGAGTGTCGATAGTGCGCGTATAAAAGAAGGCTTCGTTGAATTCGCGGATGATATCGAACACATTAACTTTGAGCCGTATGGCTTAACCGACATTGATTATTTGTCGGTGTCTCTGTGTGGTGGTTTTGCCAGTCGTTGTGACTTCTTGACTGACAGCGGTGATGAAATCTTGCTGAAAGCGATTGAAGCTCGACGTTATGGCGTGCGTAACAATACCCATATTACCAACGCCAAAGATATTCAGGTGAGCGAAGAAGATCGTAAAGAGCAGCTCGGTTGGTTGAGCTGCGTAAGCCGAGCGATTTTGGATCAGAACATCATTACTTACTCACAGCCGATTGTGGAGGCGGGGACGCACGAAATGATTGGTCAAGAGTGCTTGGTGAGAATCATGGAGTCTGATGGGACGATTGTGCCACCAGGTAAGTTCTTGCCTATGATTGCCGACACCCATCTTTATACACGTCTTAGTCGCCACATGATTAAGAACACCATCGGCTATATGGCAGATAAGCAGAGTCCGTTCTCCATCAACCTTTCTCCGCAAGATCTCCTAAGTGATAAGACACTGGAGGTACTTGAGACTGCGATTAGTGGAATGAACGATCCCACTCGACTTGGGCTCGAGGTGCTCGAATCTGAGCAGATCAAAGATTATGGCCGTATGATTGAGGTGTGTGACCACTTCCGCTCGCTAGGAGCAAGAATCATCGTGGACGATTTTGGCTCTGGTTACTCCAACATTGATGAGATCATCAAGCTGGAGCCACAGATTATTAAGCTCGACGGCAGCTTGATTCGTAACATAGACAAAGACCAGAAGCAGAGAAACATTGCTTCTCAGCTGGTGCGATTGTGCCAAGTGTTTAATGCCAAAACGGTCGCTGAGTTTGTTCACAATCAACAGGTTTGTGAGATAGCCGAACAGATGGGTGTCGATTATCTACAAGGTTATTACTTCGGTGAGCCTAAGCGACTGTTTTAGTTATTAAAGCGAGTAAGCAGCTATACCAGTTGCTTGCGAAACAGCTTAACCACCATTAGTGACTGTTTTGTGGTGGGGTGAATGATGTCTAACTTAGGTCACATTATTCATAAGATGATCGTAAGTATTCCGTGCATGCCTTATCGATAGAAAGCACAATAACTGATCATTAACACAACGATTAATGTGAATATGCAGTCGACCTCTCTTCTGATACAAGACATAGAACAAACCCATCGTGAATTGGAAAAGCTAGATTTTCATCGTCATGAACCTCTACTGATTCAGGTGTTTTCGTCTTTCCAGAAAGACGAGGTTTTGGCTGCCTGCCAAGTCATCCAATCAAACTTCCCCAAGGCTAAATTGATAGGTTGCAGTGCCAACCACTACATCCGTCAAGGTGTCATTCTCCACCAAGGCCTTTACCTGATTATCACTCGCTTTGATGCGACTTCGTACTCTTGTGGTGTAGTTCAATACAGTGAACAACCAGTGCTTGATAGCCAAGCTATGTATCAGCAACTGGGTTGTCATGAGAAAACACAAAGTATTATCTGCTTTGCCGATCGCTTGCAGATCAATAATCGATCTTTATTTGCTGCTTTTGAGCAATCGAGATATTCATTTCCTATCTGCGGTGGTGCCTCAACATCAACAGACAGCGGTCGATGGGTCATGCTGGATGGCGTGTGCTATGAGTGTGCCTACGTGATGGTAGCGCTGCATAGTGATGACCTGGCAATCACTAAAGGTTATTACACTGAGTGGAATCCGATTGGTCGTACTTTCCGAGTGACGGCGGCTCACGATAACTGCTTAGCAGAATTAGACGGCATGCCGATTCGTGAACTCTATAATCGTTACCTGGCCGATGGGCTCGAGGTTCCGTTTGAGCAACTGCATAACTTTCCGATGATGGTTGGTGATCCAAAAGCTCAAAATATTTACATGCCACTCAAGATTAAGGAAAGTGGTGAGATTGAGTTTAGCGGTTCATTTGAGGTTGGCGATGAGGTTAGGTTTTGTTACGACCATCCATCATTAACCTTGGAGCAAGTTCGTTTAGGTGTGCAGCAGGTCGCTGCTCATCGCCCCGAGCAATTCTTTATTTACAACTGTATCTCACGGCTAGACTTTATTGATGGTAACCAAGAAGTTGAGGTTTTCCAAAAGCTTGCCGACACCTATGGTGTGTACTGTATGGGCGAGTTGTTTCAAGACAATGGGCAACAAAGAATTCTGCACCATAGCTTAACGTATCTTGCGCTTAGGGAGGGTGAGGGTAAGGCTGCTCCTCTGTTTGAGAGCCAACCAGCGACCAACATCTCGCCACTGTTTTCTCTGATTCGTAATGCTCTTTTAGATGTCGATGACATGAATAACAGTATGGCGACCAAGATTGAGCAGCAAGCCACGGCATTAACCGCAAGTTATCGAATCGATCGTCGTACAGGTTTGCCCAATCGAAGTGTTCTGCGTGAGAAGTTATCGAAGATGACGATTGATAGCCACTTATTGGCTCTTAAGGTAACGACCTTTGGTCAAATCAATGAGAAGTATGGTTATCGAGTCGGTGACAAACTTCTTCATGACTTGAGTGATTACTTTCAGAAAGCGTTGTGGCAGTTCTTTGATAAAGGATGTCAGCTTTACAGTATCGGTATTGGCGAATGGGCGGTGGTGTTTGATAGCTGGGCGAGCCAAGAACATATCCATCAACGTTTCTCGGAGTTTTCTGACCAAACCGAGCACGTTAACTTTGAACCCTCCGGTTTGCCAGATATTGATTATCTTTCTGTGTCTATCTGTGCGGGCATTGCGAGTCGTCGGGATTTTCCAACCACCTCGATTGATGACTTATTACTGAAGGCAATTGATGCGAGGCGCAGTGCCGTCAGTCAGAACAAACATTTAGTGAGTGCTAAGACGCTTATTCAGCTAGAGAAGCACCGCCAAGAGCAGTTGGGGTGGTTGTCTTGTGTGAGCCGTGCGGTACTTAACCAAAATATTGTGGCCTGTGCACAGCCTATTGTGTCGGCACATGATCACCAGGTCGAAAGCTATGAGTGTTTGGTTCGAATTGAAGAAGAGGGCCAGTTGATTGCGCCTGGAAAATTCTTACCGATTATCGAGGGGACGCATCTCTATACTCGATTAAGTCGTCAGATGATTACGCGTACCTTTGATTTTATGAGTCAGCGAACCGATTCGTTCTCGATTAACTTGGCACCGCAGGATTTTAATAACGAGAAAACCATTCTTCACCTTGAGCAGGCAATCAAGAAAATCAGTCACCCGCAGCGTATTGGTTTAGAGGTGCTGGAAACCGAACAAATTCAGGATTACGGTCGTTTAATCGAGGTGTGTAACCACTTCCGCGATCTGGGTGTGAATATCATTGTTGATGATTTTGGCTCAGGTTATTCGAACATCGACGAGATACTCAAGCTTGAGCCTCAGGTTATTAAGCTCGATGGCAGCCTGATTCGAAATATCGATCAAGACAAAAAGCAGCGTAAGATAGCTCAGCAGTTGGTTAGCTTATGTCAGATCTTGAATGCGAAGACGGTCGCTGAATTTGTTCATAATGAGCAAATCTGCCGAATTGCAGAAGACATGGGTGTCGACTACCTACAAGGTTATTACTTCGGAGAGCCTAAACGGCTGTTCTGATGACTGGCAAAACGTCTGGTTGTTTCACGTGAAACACTATTCTGTTCAATGAATTAAAGCGAGATGTGAAAAGGGTGAGCTGGTGGCTCACCCTTTTTATTTTAGTACTTAAGCACTTCGTATTAATCTATCTTAGAGCGTGTCCACTTTTGTCCGCTTGGAATACTTTTAGATAGTGCTGATAGTAATCCTCTATCTGGTTTGCCGATTGAGTTTCATCTAAAGCCTTGAGTAGCTCGATGCCAACCTCACAGGTACACAGGTGTCCATTGTCTTGATTGCGGCGCAATGTATATGAAGATTCACTGGTTACATCGAGGTGCACTTGAGGAATCGTCTGTAACCAAGGACTTTTGTTGAGCATCTTTTTCGCTTCTTGCCACGTACCATCCAAGATGATGAATAACGGCGTTCGTTCACTCACTGCATCCGATACCGCTTGCTGGCACTCAATGCTTTCATCACTTGGAAACAACAGCAAAGGCTGATGAGTTTCATCATTAAGTAAAGCCAGTAGTTCGGCTGGAGGCGTCTTGCGCTGCCAAACAAAAGACTGACACTGCTTGAGTGACTGTTGCAGTAGCTTTCCGGTATTGGTGTCTCGTGTTAGTTCATTCTCATGAGTGAGTAACACTAACTGGGTTTGGCTTTCGGTATTCGGTATTCGATGACAAATACATTGATGAGTGAAACCACACCCACTGCAAGCTTGCTGATCGCTCATGGTTATAGCTTAACTCCGCTTTGTACTGGTGAGATGTCGTTAGCAAACAAAACCACATCGCTGATATCAGCATCATCGGCTACCGGTGCCACACTTGGGTTGAGTGGGTAGCTGACACCCGTATATGAGAGTGCGTGTTTGGCCGCTATTGCACCACCGCCGCTGACATTGAAGATCAGATCGTGCCAACCGTGATTTTTAGACTTACCTACACGTATGTCGCCTTTTACCAGTGTTACTCGGCTATTGAAGCGCCACTTGTCTTGATGGTTCTCGAAAATCAGCAGTGTACAGCCACCTGAGCCACACCAATCCAGCTGAGCGAACAGTTCTTCTTTACCATCTCCGTTGAGGTCGTAGGTGAGCCAGCGATATTTAGTATCATCAGGCGAGCTATTGTTGATCTTAAAATACTCTCGGATCGCTTGGTCTACTTTTGGATCAAATTGATCACTGGAGTTCACTTGGCTTGCCGTTAGATCAACGGTGTTGGCTTGCGCTTGTACAGGCTTTGCTTCGAATAGCACTAGGCCACCATTGGCGATCGGGTAAACGATGTTACCGACCTTTTCTTTCTCTGCGACCAACTTACCGTTATCGAGTGTGAAGATACGCTCAGAGATTAGGTATTGCTGTTGGTGGCGTGTCATCACAACCTGAACCTGGTTTTGGTTGAGTTGCTGCCAGAAGCCTTGCTCAACAATAGAAGGATCCCCGTTGCTGTAAGAGTAGGTTGTTACTGCGCTATGGTCATCGTTGAGCTCGAGGTTAATAGAGAATCCTGAGTTCTGCGTTGAGCTAGCGAAATAGGTACCACTCCAGTCCAGTGTAGGATCTTGGTTTGAAACTGTTGCACAACCGTTGTACTTGCTGTCATTAAGGTTGAGTTTCGCTTCCCAGCCGTAGATAGAGTCACTCATGCCGTCACTGCAGTTCTCTTTTTTCAGATTGAGCTTGCCTTGCGTTGCTTTACCTTCTAGTTGGTAATCACGACTGATTGGCGTGGTGCGGCTTGATTCGATGTTGAGAGCCTGAGGTGCTTCGCCCATCTTGGTGTAGGTCAGCTGGTCTTTATCAAAGGTGGCTGACCAGAATGGCTCATTACCAAAGACTCGTGTGGAGCGTAGCGGTTGGTTGCAGCGTTCAGGGTTTTCTGCCGTTAAGATATTGACTTGATCAACCACGAAACGTGCCGTGAAATCAGCGTTGTAGCCGGTTTGGCTAGGTACGGTAAGGTGACCAATCAGTTCACCATACAGAGCTTGATAAGGTCTGGCTGCTAGCCCTTGTGCTTCTAGCGCTAGCTCAGGGGACATATCTAACCAGTATTGTTGTTGGCTACCACAAGGGATGAACGTGCGGCTTTCATGGCCTACGACAACTTGACCGCGCATGATGAAGGTTTGTGGTTGAACACTCAGAGGTTCATCTAAGGTTGCTGGTGGAACTTCAGGTTGTTGCGGTGTTTCTGGAGCGGTTACACAGCCTTGTAGCGCGAATGCGGCTAGCCATGTCACTGGGTTTTTCATTACCTTCATGTTATATCTTCCTCGGAGCAACCGTTAATTGGATTTATTATGGCATATTGGTTATTTAAAACAGAACCCGACACCTTTTCTATTCAGACGCTGAGAGTACAAAAAACCTCTTGTTGGGAGGGAGTTCGTAACTATCAAGCTCGAAACATGATGCGTGATGAGGTCAAGCTTGGCGACCTAGTGATGATATACCACTCATCATGTAAAAAAGTGGGTGTAGCGGGGATCGCAAAAGTAACCAGAGAAGCTTACCCAGACCATTTTCAATTCGACCCTGAGAGTGATTACTACGACCCTAAATCTTCACCCGATAACCCGCGTTGGATAATGGTTGATGTTGAGTTTGTTCGAGTGACTGAACGCTTGATCCCATTAGCGACTCTTAAAGCCATGCCGGAACTATCTGAAATGCCATTGGTGAAGCGCGGCAATCGTTTATCGATCATGCCTGTGACGGAACAAGAGTGGCAGGCGATCTTAAGCAAAGAAGTGCTCGGTTCTCGTTAGAGGAAGCTTTTAGCGTAAGGTTCAAAAAAGGCAGCCATTGGCTGCCTTTTTGTATGATGGGGTTGTTTAGAGTAGGTGTTTCTCTAAGTAGTGCGCAACGGCATCATCAGCGTTGCTACCAATCACTTCATTGTCTGGTAGTGCTTGCATCACTTTCTCGTGTGAAGTGCCCATGATTAGGCCTTTACCTGCCATTGCCAGCATCTCAGCGTCATTCATACCATCTCCAAAGGCAACACAGTTATCCAGCGTTAGGTTCAGGGATTTCGCAACAGCGTCTAAAGCGTGGCCTTTAGATACTTCAGCGGCCATTACTTCCAGACACCAAGGCGTTGAGAAGGCAACATTTAGCTTGTCTCCAAATGCTTCTTTTAGCTTTTGCTCGAACGTCACTAGGTGTTCGTGGTCTTGCTCTGGGTGAGTGAAGAAGACCTTGGCAATGCCGTCGCTCGGCGCATTGTCTGCTCCAAAGCGCTTGTAGCTGAAGCCAGACTCACTGTGGAACTTAGCTAGCATTTCATCTTCACGATCGAGTAGCCAATCTTCATTTTGGTACATGTGAATGAAGATGTTTGGATCTTGGCGAACAATATCAATAACCGGTTGAACGAGTTCTTGAGGTACGTTTTGGCTATACATTAGCTGATCATTCTGGTCGTGCACGCGAGCACCGTTTGACGTGATCATGTATGCCGGAATCCCTGCGATTTGACGAATCCCAGCTACATCGACGTGATGGCGACCCGTTGCGAAGATAAAGGTATAACCTTGCTCGTGTAACTTCTTAAGCGTTAGCTTGGTAAAATCGCTCAACTGATGGTTGGGAGCTAGAAGCGTACCATCTAAATCAGAGGCAACGATTTTCACGGAATCTTTAAGTGCAGGAATAGTCATTTAACCCTCATTGCAAAGTGCTTAACCGATATCAACACTAGCCAACGCTAGTATCGTTTGAACTACAATATCTCGACCCAGAAATTGTATGCCAAAATCATGCAAGAAAAGAGGGCAAAGCTCACTTACTTCTCTTCCTCTTTATTCGCTATCTTATGGCTCGTTTCTTCTTATTCAGTTGATGTGAGTACTAAACAAAGAACTGATTAATGGCATCCAGTGTTTGATTGCGGTATTTGTCTTGCTCAAACAACACTTCATGCCTTGAGCCTTCAATAACTTTAAATTGGCAATCCGGGTTGGTTTTCTTCAGCTTATTGATGAATTTCACCTGAGCATCGTTACTCACAATCTTTTCTTCACCAGCTTGAATCAGCAATAGAGGGATCTTGATTTGACGAGTCTGTTGGATTGACTGCTTGGCTGCCATTAACCCTTGCCATACCCAGCGAGTGCTAGCACCACCGACTTGCAGTGACGGGTTATCTTCGTAAAGTCGGCGAAACCACTGATAACGCACCTGGCTTTGGCTCAGGAGGTTATTCTCGAAAGGTTTCGAGTAATAGGCCTGCTGACCTGGCGCGTAAACCGGTTTGGCGTGATACGCGGTAAGCACTTGCCCAACAATCATCGCGATAGGCTTTAAGTACCACTCGGTGTTGATACCAAACATTGGGGCGCACAAGGTGACCTTATCAAATGGGTGGTCTGGATGGGTTTGTAGATAGCGTGTTGCGATAGTGCTACCCATTGAGTGGGCTAACAGATATCGCTTGGCATACTTGCTGAGGTCAAAACTGGCAATCATGTCAGACATATCAGATGCATAATCATCAAACTCATGAATGTGACCAATGTCAGAGTCTGCTACCATACGTTCCGACTGGCCTTGACCTTGATGGTCAAATGAATAAACGTCATAGCCTTGTTGATAAAAATCATAAAAGATTTCTTGGTATTTTTGGCAGCATTCAATACGGCCATTTGAAATCACAATGGCTTTGCTGTGCTTCTCTGAGGTGAGGCTGCACCAGTACAGTTTCTTTTTACCAGACGATGTTAAATACCCCTCTTTTCTTTGTTGCCAAAGAGCGTTGATCGGGTGTTTAATCGCATGATCGAACTGAGGTTCTTGAGTGTAAGGGAAGGTGGCTTCGCTGTGGTTTTCCATGGGAAATTACCTGAACTGATGCGTGTGAGAGCTTTATTGCTACTAATGTTGTTAGATTAAAGAACTAGTAAGGAAATGCAAATGGATACTCATGTTTGGCTTGCTTATGTTGTCACAGCGATTTTGTTTAGCTTGGCTCCGGGCTCGGGTACCGTTAACTCAATCAGTAATGGGCTTAGCTATGGCACTAAAAAGTCACTCGCATCAATTGTTGGCTTACAGCTTGGTCTTGCGTTCCACATTATGCTGGTGGGCGCGGGTATCGGCGCGCTCGTTGCTAAGTCTGCGTTGGCGTTCACCATCATTAAGTGGGTCGGCGTGGTTTACTTAGTTTGGTTAGGTATTCAAAAGTGGCGTGATAGCTCGAGCCTAGTAGCATCTGAAGAAAGCTCTACTCTGTCGAGTGGCAAACTGCTGAGAAACGCTGTGCTTATCAACCTAACTAACCCGAAATCAATCGTGTTTTTGGTGGCTTTGTTTCCTCAGTTTATTGACCCTACACAACCTCAAGCACCTCAGTTATTAGTGCTAGGTGTGACGACAGTATTCATTGATAGCGTTGTTATGTTGGGTTACACCTCATTAGCGTCACAAATGGGACGTTTTATTCGCTCTGATCGCATAATGGGTAAGATAAATAAAATATTTGGTGGTATGTTCATGGGCTGCGGTGCTTTGCTAGCTGCCGCGAAAGCTTAGATTAAGCGACTGAGTTATAGTTAAACCAATCAGAGTTATCAAGAAATGACCGCTACATACGTTGCTCGACAACCTATCTTAAATCGCAAGAGGAATACACTCGGCTATGAGTTGTTATTTCGCGATGGAGAAAAGAATGCGTACCCAGCGCATATTGAGTCTAATCGAGCAACGTATCGTCTGATTGTTGAGAACTTCTTGTCTGTGGGTCTTAACCCTTCTATCCCATCTTCACGCTGCTTTATCAACTTCCCTTATCAAAGTTTGATTCGTCGACTGCCCTTAAGTTTGCCGAAAGATAAGGTGGTGGTAGAGATTCTGGAAACCTGCAAACCGACAGATGAATTGTTGGAAGCGGTTAAAGACCTTTACCAAGCAGGCTACATGATCGCCCTAGATGATTTTACTTCGACCCCAGAATGGGAACGTTTCCTTAAATACACGCATATCGTAAAGCTCGATATTATGCAGATGGGTTTGGATGAAGCGTGTGATTTAGTTAGGGCGCATCAAGGGAAAAAGTTTAGCTTTTTGGCGGAGCGTGTTGAGACCGAGCAAGAATTCCAGCAAGCGAAAGAGGCTGGCTTTAAGTTTTTCCAAGGCTACTTTTTCAATAAACCGGAAATCATCAAGAGTAAGTACATTAGCCCTGAGCAAGTGATTGCTATGGAGCTGTTCCAAGAAGTGTGTAAGCCCGATGTGGACTTTCAGCGGGTGGAAAGCATTGTTGCGAAAGATGTGGCGCTCTCATATAAGCTGTTGCGGTTTGTGAATACTATGTCGCCGCGCCTTGAAGTGACCATCTCTTCTTTTCGTCAGGCTTTGGTGTATCTAGGGCAAGAGAAACTGAAAATGTTTGTCTCGTTAGCCGTCGCCTCTTATGTGTCCGATAAAAAGCCGAAAGAGCTGTATGGATTGTCTCTACAGCGTGCTCAGTTTTGTCAGCGTATGTCTCGCTATCAGGCATTTGAAGGGTATAGAGAGCAGGCCTTTATGATTGGCTTATTCTCCTTGTTAGATGCGCTGTTGGATTTGTCGCTAGAGAACTTAGTCGAGCAGTTGCCGCTGTGTAAAAGTATCAAGGTTGCTCTATTACGTAGGGAAGGCCCTTACGGTACCTTGCTTGCCCTTGAAGAGAGCTTTGAGCATGCGGATTGGCAGCAGATTGATGAGCACTGCGCTGACTTAGGGCTTAGCGTGGATCAGGTGAAAACTGAACTTACAGAAGCGCGTCGCTGGAGTCACACAGTGACCAACAAGCTGTAGTGTTGCTTTATTAAACTTTTATGACATTTAAAACGCACGCCTTGACGTGCGTTTTTTTACAACTAAGATATACGCATATCCATATATGAGTATGTAGTTATGCTTCCTCACCAATTTTTTAAATTACTGTCTGACGAAACGCGAGTACGTTGCTTGATGTTGATTGTGCGCCAAGAGTGCCTTTCAGTTGGTGAGTTGACTCAGGCATTGCAAGAAAGTCAGCCAAAGGTTTCTCGCCACCTTGCGCAGTTACGCTCAAACGGCATTTTGACTGACGTTCGCCAAGGGCAGTGGGTGTTTTACCGCCTGTCACAAGATTTACCGGGTTGGATGCTAAAGTTAATTGATGACCTTATCGCATCGAACTGTTTGAAAACTGAATACCAACAAGACATTGAGCGCTTAGAAGCGATAGCTTCACGCCCTCAATGTTGCGTTTAAATACATTAAAACTTATTGCCGAAATAGTTGGAGTTGCAGCTAGGCGACAAGTGAACGTAGTCAACAACGCTGCGGCTTCAAATATGAAGGCAATTAACTGAGAGAAAATACGATGACAGTGAAAGTAGGTATTAATGGTTTTGGCCGTATCGGCCGTCTAGCACTTCGCGCAGCATTCGATTGGGCTGAGCTAGAGTTTGTACAAATTAATGACGTTGCTGGCGACACTGCAACACTGGCGCACCTTTTAGAGTTCGATTCAGTGCAAGGTCGTTGGAACCACGAAGTTTCGGTTGAAGGCGATGAGATGATCATCAACGGTCAACGCATCAAAACCACCAAAGAGCGCGACATCGACGCGATCGATTGGTCTGGCTGTGATGTGGTTATCGAAGCGACAGGTGTTCACCGTAAGACATCTTTCCTAAACAAATACCTAGAGCAGGGCGTGAAGCGCGTTGTGGTATCGGCGCCAGTGAAAGAAGAAGGCATCGCAAACATCGTTGTTGGTGTTAACGACAACATCTTTGACCCAGCAGTACATAAGATTGTGACTGCAGCATCTTGTACAACTAACTGTATCGCTCCTGTGGTTAAGGTAATCAACGAGAAGCTAGGTATCGAGAACGCGTCATTCACCACAATTCACGATCTAACTAACACGCAAACTATCCTAGATGCGCCGCACAAAGACTTACGTCGTGCACGTGCATGTGGCATGAGCCTAATCCCAACAACAACTGGCTCTGCTAAGGCGATTGTTGAGATCTTCCCTGAGCTTGAAAACCGCATCAACGGCCACGCAGTTCGTGTACCACTAGCGAACGCGTCTCTGACTGACATCATTTTCGAAGTGAAGCAAGACACGACAGCTGAAGAAGTTAATGCGATGCTGAAAGAAGCGTCTGAGAACGAGCTAAAAGGCATTCTTGGCTTTGAAGAGCGCCCACTGGTTTCTATTGATTACAAAGGTGACCAACGTTCAACCATCGTAGATGCACTATCAACTATGTTGGTCGGTAAGCGCATGGTTAAGATCTACGCTTGGTACGATAACGAAATGGGCTACGCGACACGTACGGCTGAGTTAGTTCGTACAGTCGGTTTAGCATAAGCCTGCGTACTTAAGAAATAGTAGAATCCGGAGAAAACATAATGACACACCCAACATGGCAACTAGACCTTGAGCAAGGCGCACTAATCCTGACTCCATGCCCAGGCACTAAAGACGCTGACCTTGACGCATCTCTGGCACAACTGAAAGAGCAGGGCGTTGAAGCTATCGTGACTGCGCTTGATGATGCAGAGCTTGCGAGCAAAGACGTGGCAGCACTTGGCGAAAAAACACGTGCACTAGGCATGCAGTGGTTTCAAATCGAAATCGAAGACGATTGTGCACCGGGTGCTGAGTTTGCGCAGAAGTGGCAAGCAGCAAGTCCAACGCTACACAAAATCGTTGATAGCGGTGCGAAAGTCGCGATGCATTGCATGGGTGGTTCAGGCCGTACCGGTTTATTCGCGGCTCACCTGCTGTTAGAGAAAGGCTGGGATCTGAGCAAGATTGTTCAAGAAGTTCAAGCACTGCGTCCGGGTGCTTTCACTAAACCGATCCAAGTTGAATACATTCATGGTGTAGCGAATAGCTAATAGTCATCGGTGTTAGAGAAGGAGCTTTTGGTATCTGGAGTGTTAAGCTTATCGTGATCCAAAAGCTCTTTTTGTTTTGATTGCAGAGATAGTGTTATGTTTTCAAATCTAAGTAAGAGCGTTCGCCAATACATGTTGGTGACTTTCAACTACTGGAACTTCACCATTACTGATGGTGCACTTCGCATGCTGGTGGTTCTGTATTTTTACGACCTTGGCTACAGTTCGTTAGAAATTGCCTCACTGTTCCTTTTCTATGAATTTTTTGGTGTGGTGACTAACCTAATCGGTGGCTGGTTAGGGGCGCGTCTTGGTCTCAATAAGACCATGAACATCGGCTTAGGGATGCAAGTTGTCGCCTTGGGTATGCTTGCCCTGCCAACGGCCATGTTGACCATTCCTTGGGTAATGGCGGCGCAGGCGCTGTCGGGTATCGCCAAAGATCTCAATAAGATGAGTGCCAAGAGCTCTATCAAAACCTTGGTACCAGATGAACAGCAAGGTGCGTTGTATAAGTGGATTGCTATCCTAACGGGGTCTAAGAATGCGCTGAAAGGTGCAGGTTTCTTTATTGGTGGCTTGCTGCTTTCAACGATTGGCTTCCAATACGCTGTGCTTGCGATGGCTGCTGTGCTGACATTGGTGTTCATTGGCAGCTTGGTGAGCTTAGAATCGGACATGGGTAAAGCGAAAACAAAACCTAAGTTTAAACAGATTTTCTCGAAATCTGAATCGATCAACATCCTATCGGCGGCCCGTATGTTCCTGTTCGGTGCTCGTGACGTGTGGTTTGTGGTTGCTTTACCGATTTACCTAGGCAGTGTGTTTGGTTGGGATCACTCATGGGTTGGCGGTTTCTTAGCGGCTTGGACAATCGCTTATGGCTTTGTACAAGGCATAGCGCCGAAGATTACGGGTAAAGCCCAAGGCAAGGTGCCTGATGGCCATGCCGCGCTGTTATGGGCAGGTGCGCTGGCTATCGTGACCGCTGCTATTGCTTATGCGGTACAGATTGGTTGGCAACCTGAGCTAGTTATCGTTGGTGGTTTGATGGTATTTGGTGCCATCTTTGCGGTGAACTCATCACTTCACTCATATTTGATTGTGAGTTATGCGAAAGGTGATGGCGTGTCGCTTGATGTCGGTTTCTACTATATGGCAAACGCGATGGGCCGTTTGATTGGCACGATATTGTCGGGCTTGGTATTCCAAATGGCTGGTTTGTCTGCGTGTCTGTGGGTCTCTTTCGCATTCTTAGCGATAACGACGGTGATCTCTTTGCGTTTACCGAAAGTGCCGCAAATTTCAGCGGCATAAGATTCAGCCGCATGAGTAAGAGCTCAAGTCGCATAAGCTAGCGTCGTATGAGCTAAATTCGCGATAAGCATCTCCTTTAACACTAAGCTGACTTGGTATTTATTCCGGTCAGCTTTTTTATTGCTATAGTAGAATGATTGAATATTAATCAGGCATTTACATGAAGCAGCGAATTCTCTTTTTTGATTTAGCACGATGTGTCGCGGCCATAGCGGTTATCGCGATTCATGTTTTGGCGCCTTATCGCAACGAGCTAGGAACCATTCCTTTCAGCGAATGGTTAACAGCAATCACAGTCAATGGCTTCAGTCGCTGGGCTGTACCTGTCTTTATATTGATAACTGGCGCATTGATGCTCAGTGACCAACGTCCGTTTGATGCCAAGTATTACCTTAAGCGCCGTCTGGGTAAGGTGTTGATTCCTTTTATTGTCTGGTCGCTTTTCTATACCTACCTGTCCGGTTGGTCTGCAATGGGCTTTGATACCGACGTCAGTTGGGACGTGTTGCTTAATAGCTATCATCATTACACCTATTACCACCTTGGTTTCTTCTATTACTTCATCCCACTCTACTTCGTGATTCCTTTTTTACAGATCATGGTGAGGAAGTACGGTGATAGATCGGTCTATGCCTTTACGGCGGTATGGTTGTTCACAACGTTATTGTTCTTATTGAAAATCGATGGTCCTTGGAGTCACGAATTGTGGTTGTACACAGGATACTTACCGCTGGGTTACCTGCTGTATAAGATTGTGCCACTTAACAAGATGACAGTTGGCGTGAGTGTGTTACTTGGTGGATTAGCGTTACTAACCACTGTTTATATGGTGGTTGATGCAAGCTTGGTGGCAGAAGAGTACACGGTAGGGCGTTGGTTATCTTACAAGACGTTGAATACGGTATTAGCAGCGAGCATGGTGTTCATGGTATGCCGTTACTATGGTGAAGGCTTGTCTGAGAAGAGTAACCAAGTGGTTGGCTTTATCAGTAAGCACAGCTTAGGTATTTACCTGCTGCACCCTATTGTCTTGTGGCCAATGAAAGAGTTCGGTTGGTACCAAGGACATCCAGCTTGGGTTATTCCACTATGGATTGTGATCAGCGGAGCTGGCGCGTTATGGATGAGCTGGTTGGTGTCTAAGTCAGAGAAAACACGTTGGTTATTGCCTTAGCGGTGAGTGCTAAGGCTTTATGATGGATTGCTTAGGGGAGCTAGTTGAAGCGGCTGACGTTTAGCGCTTCAACGCAAAGTGTAAGAACTTATCGCCTTGGTAGGTCAAGGTTCCTTTGTCGCCGGGGTTAAGGGCGTGAAAGTAGTGGATGCCGACTTGGAATTCTCGCTTCGGACCAACCACACCACGTTGAACGTAAATCCAGTACTCTTGATCTTCTTGGCCAGGTTCTGCGTCAGGAAGGTCGATGGATTGCTTGTCTAACACCGTGACATTCACTTTCTTTTCTGGCGCATTTTCACCTTGCGAGTGTTTTCGATAGAAACCAATAAATACCCAAGCCGCTAGAGCAGCGAGTGCAAAGATGGCAAAAAAGAGTGAATTAGGCATATAACCTCCATGTAGTCGTGATGGTTATTCTAGTCTTTCAAGCAATAGGGATATGTGTTTAAAGCCGTTATTCGTGAACTGTTGTAAGCCAAGCTGATTATTTTTCGGCAGACATCACATTTAATAGCCCGTTTGGGATAAAGCATTGTTATTTATTGTCTCTTTCTCTCGTAAATAACAGTGATTTTGTATAAAAATAAGGAAATGCTCGACTAGAATTATAGTGTGGAGTGGGAGGGCCAAGATGACCGATATTGAAAAAGTGGTGACAAGAACTCGCAATATAGAGAAATTATTGAGGCTTCAATATCATGCCGAAGGCGAAGGATTGCATGAGCTTGTAACAAGCTGTGAAGAAAGGCTACCGCACGATATGGTGAGCAAGCTGCGTTATATCGCAACGTGTCGTAACAAGGTCGTCAATGAACATGAAGCTAAGTTGGAAGACCAACATAAATTCATCATGATGTGTAACGACTGTGAGAAGGCGCTGACTCCACGTAGTGGTCGTTTTATCTGGCGAGTTGCGATCTTACTGATGATGGCAATGACTTTAGCTGCCGCAGGTTTCTATTATGCGAACTGGGATGTGCTAACACTGCATCTGTTTTCGAAGTGAAAAAATTGAACAAAAAAAGGGACGCTCATGGCGTCCCTTTTTTTATCTGTAACTTGCTTAGTACATCATCGGTAGTGTCATTAGACCAACAACTACCGCGATCATTACAAGTCCTTGTCTTTGCGAAGATGAAATCATAACACTACTCCTAAATTTGGTTGTCTCTCGCTATTTTTTAAAGAATAGCACTACTTATAGCTTTAGATCAAGAATTACTTTCGAAAGCCCCAAAAGTAGTAGAAAAGTATTGGTATATGGCTTTTTTTTGGTGTGTTTAAGTGTGGTTTTTGGTGTGTTCTTATTTTGTTCGTTGTGATTTATGTTTGTTCTAAACTGGTTTAAGTTGTTGTTTTATAATGGTTGTTTTGTGTAATTTATATTGTTAATGGTTGTTAAATTGTATTAATAAGGCTTGGTGCTTTATGGGTGGGGGTTTGATGGTTTTTAGGGTTTTTGCTTTGGTTTTTGTGGTGTTTTTTACATGGAACTTAAAAAAAACTGACAAAACTCGTCATTTTAAAAGTAACTTTCCCACTTTATAAGTCTAGGTTGGAATGACGTTTTTACTTTCCAATTAATCCATGTTTTTTGTTTCTAAGTTGCTGTTAATAATTGGTTTTTTTGTTCATTGTTTTATTTTTTAAAGTCGATAATGGGCGTTTTTTAGGGGCAAAGAAGGAAATCTTAAGAGAATAACTAGGTGAAAACGGGATCTGGCTTCTCTAAGCGAAGTTTAAGAGGGTTTTATAATGATTTGCTGCAGTTTTAAACGAATCACCATTCTCGAATCGTTAATTGTGACGACTTCAATCTAAAGATGCTCTTTTTAGTGGAAGCGTAATCAAGATCCAATTTTGAGGGGCTGAGGCTTTACATCAATATTCGTGTGCCTAGACTGGCGACGATTTAAAGCAATAGGGCAAGTGGTATGTGGAGTTGGTTAGCGGTTTCCTTATCTGGTATCGGAGCAGTAGCAGGAACGAAACAAGGACATATCGGTCAGGCCTTATCGTATAAGGTATTTACCTTTGTATTATTAGCGATCATTGCTTTAACTCAGTCTGTTGTTGCTGACTATACGTATTGGGTCGTTGCTGGCCTGGCGATCTCGGCGATCGCAGATGTATTTCACACCCTCACTCAAAAACGTCCCCTATATTTTGTTTGCTTTCTGCTAGCTCAACTCTGCTATAGCAAAGCCTTTTGGTTGCAGTTGTCTGGAGAAATGGTCTGGTGGTTGTTCGCTTTACTCTTAGCTGCTTGTGTTGTGGCTTTCTTCTTACTGCTACCACGTCTAGATAAACTTGTTTTCCCAGTTGTGATTATGGGGATTGTACTTATTCAGTTAACTTGGGCTTCTGGTGAGGTTTGGTTGCTTGACCCTAAGTTATCGCACGCGGTTGGATTTGCAGGTTGTAGCGTATTGCTGCTCTCGGCACTGGCTTATGCACTTAACTGCTACCGCAGCCCAATCAAAAGTGCTTACTTCTGGGTAACGGGCAGCTACTTTCTCGCCCATGCTCTTATCGTAGCCTCTCTGACCATTTAGGGTAGAGCGTCTCCAAGCCTGAGCTATATCAAGGCAGCTTCACTCAAACTCGGTACTCTACGTGTAATTCATTAAACATGAGATTGAGTTATGACTACCGAAATTCACGCACACAACGTTTTAAACCTACTCAGTGAAAAGCCTCTGACTCGAGAAGAGCTGACACAAGAACTGGCTCAGATGTATGGCACTGAAGCTCGTTTCCATACTTGTAAGCTTAATGGTCTCGATCTGGATGGCTTGCTGAAATTTTTCCTGAAGATGGAAAAGGTCGTGCTTGTCGATGACAAGTTGTGCACGAATCGCGAGCGAGTGTGTAATCACTAATCTTGAGTGATTTGAGAGTGGATGCATTTGTGGTATCCGCTCTGTCTATTCTTGCCTGTTTGTTCTCGTTAACATGCTGCAATGACATAAGTTAGTCAGCTGATGACTGCGTTCGAAAATCAATGTTGAGACTGCTATACTCCGCGCACCTTCGCTTTTCGAGACAAACTTATGGAAATATTATCTGCAGCAACCATGCTGTTTCTTATCATGGACCCGCTTGGCAATCTGCCAATCGTGCTCTCTATCCTTAAGCATATTGATCCGAAGCGTCGCCGTATTGTTCTGATTCGTGAGCTGATGTTCGCACTGGTTATCTTGCTGCTGTTCTTGTTTGCGGGTCAAAGCATCATGAACTTCCTACACGTACAGCCTGAAACCTTGAGCATCTCTGGCGGTATCATTCTATTTATCATCGCGATTAAGATGATTTTCCCGAGCGCAGGCAGCATTACAGGACTTGCGGCAGGGGAAGAGCCGTTTATCGTGCCGATGGCGATCCCAATGATTGCTGGTCCGTCTGTTATTGCCGCATTGATTCTTCTTGCGACACAGCATCCAGACAACATGCTTGAGCTTTCAGCCGCTGTAATGCTGGCGTGGGGAGCTACCTTCTTCATTTTGATGTTTAATGGCTTCTTCTTGCGTGTATTAGGTGAGAGAGGGCTGAAAGCGATCGAGCGCCTGATGGGTTTATTACTTGTTATGCTGTCGACTCAAATGTTCTTAGACGGTGTGAAGGGCTACATGTCTTAGTAGCGTTATCATTATTCAATAAAAAAACGCCGCTCAACTGAGTGGCGTTTTGGTATCTGTTGTTTGGTAACAGCTTTCGATTACATCATGTACTTACGACGGATATCGAGTAGGGCGAAGATTCCAAAAATCAGAATGGACCATTTTTCCCAACGCGTCATTTCGATTTTATCACCGAAGGCACCGATAAAGATCAGCATCTGCAAGCCGTGCATAAAGAACAAGAACGCTGTCATGATGTAAAGCGCAATTGCAGCATTACCAGGGAACGGATGGAAAATGTTGACGATCAACACAAACCATACAAAGGCGATAGCGGCTTTGGCTAATGGAAGCAAGATATTCATTCAATCATTCCTATTCTTCAGTGATTCGGTTGAACAGTCGGTAGCTCGACTGGCCAGTTGTCTTATCGCGGTGCAGTTCCCAGTTTTCTGGCATCGCTTCTAGCTTGAGTTCTTTCTCTGTTTCGACGTAAATAATCGCGTCGTCCGCAAGCCAGCCATTGCTCTCAAGTAGTTGTACCGTTTCTGCTAACAAGCCTTTACGAAATGGTGGATCAAGGAATACCACATCGTAAGGCGTTCCTGCCTTCTTGAGGAAAGAGATAGCATCAGTATTTACCACATTGATGTTGTCTGCTTTGAGCTCTTTAGCATTATCTGAAAGCTGCTTAGCGGCCTTTTGATTCATTTCGAGCAGTGTCACCATTTTTGCCTGGCGAGAAGCTGCTTCAAAACCTAAACCACCAGAACCTGCAAATACGTCTAAGCAGGTCGAATTTGGGATATCTTGTGCGACCCAGTTAAAGAGTGTCTCTTTTACTCGGTCAATGGTTGGGCGTAAGCCTTCTAAATCATGAACGGGCAGCTTTCTGCCTCTCCATGAGCCACTAATAATTCGAACAAAGCCACCGGAAGGCTTTTTTTGTGATGTGTTTTGCTGGCGACGTCTTACCATAGATTTTTTGACCGCTAATAAAGTGATACTATACCGAGCCCAATTTAAGTTGGTTCGAGTATTAAATAAATTTGCAATGACAAAGTGTATCAAGCTAAAAGCAAACTTATCACTGCTTTGTCATTTTTCTTTACTATTCGTTTGTACAAGCTTGTATTGTATAACAATAGCAAAGAGTCGACGTGCATTAAGCCAATACAGCTAATTAGTAGATCTAGGAAACTCCTCTGATGACGGAAAAAAAGAAGCGCGGATTATTATCGTGGCTTGGTTTTGGTGAAGAAGAACAAAGCCCAAAAACTCAGAATGAAGCGAACGTAGAAAACGTTGAAGATCAAACTGAAGTTGAATCACAAGTCGAGGCTGAACCAGTCGCGCCTGAAGCGGAAGCCGCTCAGTCAGTAGAATCTCAGCCTGATGAGTCAGAGCAAACTCTGGAAGAGGCTCAAGATGAGCAGCAACCTGTCGCAGCAGAAGCAGAAGCAGAAGCAGAAGCAGAAGCAGAAGCAGAACAGGAACAAGAAGTTACTCCTCAGGCTCAGGTTGAAGAAGTACAAGAGAAGCCAACAGAAAGCTTCTTTGCTCGCCTTAAGCGTAGCCTAAGCCGCACTAAAGCAAACATTGGTGCTGGCTTCTTTGGTTTGTTCAAAGGCAAGAAAATCGATGATGATCTGTTCGAAGAGCTAGAAGAGCAGCTGCTGATCGCGGATGTGGGTATGAACACCACCGTTAAGATCATTGAAAACCTGACAGAAAAAGCATCTCGCAATGACCTAAAAGATGGCGAAGCGCTTTATGGTCTGCTGAAAGAAGAGATGGCAGACATCTTAAGCCAAGTGGAACAGCCATTAGTGGTTGATACTACGAAAACGCCTTACGTTATCTTAATGGTTGGTGTGAATGGTGTTGGTAAGACAACGACTATCGGTAAGCTAGCGAAACAATTCCAAAATGAAGGCAAGAAAGTGATGCTAGCGGCGGGTGATACCTTCCGTGCAGCAGCTGTTGAACAACTTCAGGTTTGGGGCCTGCGTAACGATGTGCCGGTTATCGCTCAACACACAGGCGCAGACAGTGCATCTGTTATCTACGATGCGATTGAAGCTGCTAAAGCTCGTGGCGTGGATGTCGTGATTGCCGATACAGCGGGTCGTTTGCAGAACAAGAGCAACCTGATGGAAGAGCTACGCAAGATTGTTCGTGTCATGAAGAAGATTGATGACTCTGCACCGCACGAAATCATGCTAACACTTGACGCTGGTACAGGTCAGAATGCTATCAGCCAAGCGAAACTGTTCAGTGAAGTTGCACCAGTAACCGGTATTACGCTAACGAAGTTAGACGGAACTGCTAAAGGTGGTGTGATTTTCTCAATTGCCGACCAGTTCCAGATTCCAATTCGTTACATTGGTGTTGGTGAAGGTATTGATGATTTGCGTCCATTTGAGTCAAAAGACTTTATTGAAGCGCTATTTAGCCGCGAAGAGTAACGCGAGTAGCAAAGTGGTTTATCCTTAACCTGCTATCGTTTTAAATTTGATATTAGTGATCGTAAGAGGAATTTTCGGTGATCAAATTTCAGCAAGTGAGCAAAGCCTACCGAGGCGGACGCCAAGCACTCCAAAAAGTGGATTTCCATCTCAAACGTGGAGAGATGGCATTTTTAGGCGGGCATTCCGGTGCAGGTAAAAGTACCTTGCTGAAGTTGATTTGCGCGATTGAGCGCCCGACTGATGGGCGTGTCTGGTTCAACGATCACGATATCACTCGTATTCCTGCTAAAGACATCCCATTCTTACGTCGTAATATTGGGATTGTCTTTCAAGACCATCGTCTGCTGATGGATCGCTCTATCTTCGATAACGTTGCTCTGCCTATGCGTATCGAATCTATTTCTGAAAATGAAATAAAGCGCCGAGTCAGTGCTGCGTTGGACAAGACTGGCTTATTAGATAAAGCACGCTGTTTGCCAAGCCAGCTTTCTGGTGGTGAACAGCAACGAGTGGGCATTGCCCGTGCTGTGGTCAACCGCCCAACCCTGCTGCTTGCGGATGAGCCTACGGGTAACCTAGACCCGGAATTATCTAACCGCGTATTGCGACTGTTTGAAGAGTTTAACCGTGCCGGTGTGACGATCATCCTAGCGACGCACGATATTGGGTTAGTGAACACTCGCCCTCAATACCGTCATCTTGAATTAAACCAAGGCTTTTTGAGTGAGGTTGAAGACTATGGCCGCTAATAAGCGCATCAAAAAACCTCAATCTAATCGCGCTACAAACCGCACTTCAAGTGACGGTTTCTTCGTGGTGCATTGGAAGCAAGCTAAGTCATCGTTCTCGCAGATGTGGCAACGTCCGTTAGGTAACTTACTGACGCTTGCGGTTATTTCTATGGCTTTAGCAATGCCTGCGTGTTTGTACCTACTAGGGAAAAACGTAGGTGAAGTGGCAAAAGATGTCACCAGCCCGTCACAAATTAGTGCTTATGTAGAGGATGGCATTCCTGAGCCTCGAGTGATGGTGCTTAAGGATGAAATCGAGAGTTGGGAGCAAGTTGAGCTGGTGGAGTACATTTCACCTCAACAAGGGCTTGCTGACCTCAGCCAGTATTCTGGCTTTGATGATGCCCTAACTATTCTCGACGACTATTCACTGCCAGGTGTGTTGGTGATAACACCAAGCGTACAAAGCGATGCTCAAATCAAAGAGCTGGCAGGCCAAGTTAAAAAACAAGAATTAGTGACTGATGTTCGTTTAGACGAAGATTGGTTAGCAAGATTAGACGCGATTAAAGCGCTAGCCGCTGTCATCGTCATTACCCTAACGGTATTGATGTTGGGCGCTGTGTTTTTGATTATCGGCAACACATTACGATTTAATGTGTTGGCGCATAAGGAAGAGATTCAAACCATGAAGCTGATTGGTGCCACCGACAGCTACATTCTTCGACCATATCTATATTCAGGTATGTGGTTCGGCGTATTAGGTTCGATTAGCGCATGGGTAATGACGGCATTAATTACCGTGTTACTGAACAGCGCAGTGGATGACTTGGCTCAGCTTTACGACAGCCACTTCCGCTTAATTGGCCTAAGCTGGGATGAATCATTACTGCTTTTGATCGTTGGAACCCTGCTGGGTAGTGTGGCTGCGAAGCTTTCTGCACAGCGTCACCTAAAAGAAATTGAACCTGTTTAGGTGAATAGAGTCATATTTAGACGAAAAATAGGCACTTCTTAACCAGTTTTTGCCTTGTATAGACGAATTGATTATGCATAATTACTTCCCCCTTCTTGAAACCTGTTCATTTTAGGTTCAAGATTGTTGGGTTTTAATAGATGTACTACTCCAGATCAGAGATTGATGAGGAACCGAATGGCAAACCAAGCGTATCAAATGGCTTTAGTCACACAAGATAGTTTAGACAGCTATATCCGCTCAGCGAACAGCTACCCAATGCTGACGCCTGAAGAGGAACGTGGACTTGCAGAGCGATTACATTACAAAGGTGAGATCGACGCTGCGAAAGGCTTGATCCTTTCACACCTACGATTCGTGGTGCACGTTGCAAGAGGTTACTCTGGCTACGGGCTGCCTATGGCTGATCTCGTTCAAGAAGGTAACATCGGTCTAATGAAAGCCGTTAAGCGTTTCAACCCAGAGGTTGGCGTTCGATTGGTTTCTTTCGCAGTTCACTGGATCAAAGCTGAGATTCATGAGTACGTTCTGCGTAACTGGCGTATCGTTAAGATTGCGACAACTAAGGCACAGCGCAAACTGTTCTTTAACCTTCGTAAATCTAAAAAGCGTTTAGGTTGGTTTAATAACGGTGAAGTTGAGACAGTCGCTCGTGAACTGGGTGTTGAGCCCTCTGAAGTTCGTGAGATGGAATCTCGCTTGGCAGCGCAAGACGCAACGTTTGAAGCACCAATGGATGACGATGACGGCGGTTCTGCTTACACAGCTCCGGTTTACTACCTAGAAGATAAAGCGTCAGACGTTGCTGAAACGGTTGAAGCATCTAACTGGGAGTCTCACACCAATAACCGTTTAGGTCTAGCACTAGCAAGCCTAGATGAGCGTAGCCAACACATTGTTCGCTCACGTTGGTTAGATGACAATAAAGCAACACTACAAGACTTAGCGGATACCTACAGTATCTCAGCAGAGCGTGTTCGCCAGTTAGAAAAGAATGCGATGAAGAAATTGAAACAAGCCGTTGGCGATTTCTAATAGCACTTAGTTTCTAAATAGTAGCTAGCAAAAAACTGAATTTTGAAAAGGCCGAGATCGAGAGATCTCGGCCTTTTTGTTTTGGATCGAATTCTCAACTTTTGCGATCGTAATTTGCAAAATGATTTTGTGGATAACTCTGTGACAAGTTTATTCGTCAGCTGTCTAAAAGCAGGGTGTAGTAAGGCTTTGAGCGTGTTTTTTGAGTGGGGATATGTTTTAGTTAACCCACAGTTAGATCAGGATCATCACTACATGTTGTGGATCTATTTTTTCAAAGGCACTTTATTCACGCAATTCACAGATTTATCCACAAATGGTGTAAAAGTGATCGCTGGTGGATAACCTTATTAAGTGGATGTGATTGTTAGCCTTGGGATAGGTTACAATGGCAGCAAAGTAAATCAGTATAAAAAGAGAAAGTCATGGACCAGTTTAAACATATCGACGTGCAAGGTGCTCAGGCCCTTATTGAACAAGGCCAAGCTCGACTTGTTGATATCCGCGACCCGCAATCTTTCGCGGTTGCTCACTCAAAAACCGCTTATCACCTAACAAATGACACTATGGTCTCGTTTATGGATGAGGTGGAGTTTGAACAACCTATTTTGGTAATGTGTTACCACGGCATTAGTAGCCAAGGTGCGGCACAATATTTAGTGAACCAAGGTTTTGAAGAGGTATATAGTGTTGATGGTGGCTTCGAAGCATGGCACCGTGCTGAACTTCCTGTGAGTGCTGGCTAATGACCTTTATCGCTTAAACATCTCTCATAGCATGAATAGGAAATAACAATGATTAGACTGATGGTGTTAGACAATCCACGTCTTGCTCAAGCATTTATTGATTACATGGCTTCTCGCCAGATCCCTATTCAGATGTCACCTGAGGGAGAAGGGCGCTTTGCGCTTTGGCTGCTTGATGGCCAGTTTCAAGTTGAAACAGAAGCGGAGCTCAACCGCTTCTTGTCGGAACCCAATCATAAACGCTACCAAGCGGCCTCTTGGGATATGGCTGAGACTAGAAAGAGTCACTTCCATTATCACACGCCTAGCTTCATGGGGATGATAAAAGCCAAGGCCGGCCCTGTGACACTTAGCATCATGTTGGTGTGCGTGGTGATTTTTGCACTTCAGCAGATCGGTTTTGGCCAAGCGATTTTCAATGCGTTGCACTTCCCTGCGGTGGACGGACAGCAGTGGCAATTGTGGCGTTGGTTGAGTCATGCCGTGCTTCATTTCTCGGTTATGCACATCGCTTTCAATATTTTGTGGTGGTGGCAACTGGGTGGAGATATTGAGAAAAAGTTAGGTGGTCTTAAGCTACTTCAGATCTTTGCAGTCTCTTCGGCGTTGTCGGGAGCTGGGCAATACTGGGTTGAAGGGGCCAACTTCGGTGGCTTATCTGGTGTTGTGTATGCCCTGGTTGGCTACCTGTGGGTGGTGGGCGCAAAAGCACCGCAACTTGGTTTGGGAATCCCAAGACAGATCGTTGGCTTTATGCTGGTGTGGTTGGCACTTGGGTACATGCAGCCATTTATGGCGATCGCCAATACCGCTCACCTAGCGGGTCTAGCGGCGGGCGTGATTATCGGTTTCGTTGATTCAATGAAAGCGCCGAAATCGGCAAGAAGTTAGTTCCTAGCATCGATAGAAACAAAAAAAGCGGCCAAATGAGCCGCTTTTTTTAGATTCGTTTTATACCCGCTGTTACTGATAGAGGTATTTGGTAAACAGCAAATCCGCAATCAGGGTTTTGCCCGTCTCTGGAAGTAAAATCTTGTTGAGATGCTCAACTAACGTTTTTCTTAAATCTTCACGACCGGACAGTGATTTAATCGTCTCTTCGTTTTGTTTGCCTAATAGCTCGATTACTGCATCACGAATCAATGGTTGGTGATGCTCGATGGTTGCTAAATCTTTGCTATTCGCCACCATGATATCGAGACGAACTTGAATGTAGCCCAGTTTTTTACCTTTAGTGTAAAAATTGGTGGTCAGGTCTGGTTCTAGCGTGAAGTAGGCTAGTTTAGGTTCCGATTCCTCTTCTGCGAAACTTGATGCTGAAAAGAGTAGAGTAATCGCAAGAAATATTTGGGCTACATAACGTTTGTGCATATTTGTGACTTTTCTTTAGTTTATTCGCGATATTCGAAACGCATTAGTCTTGTTACAATGAACGGTCTAAATCTAAATACGTTTACAATTCGAAGACGCTTTAATTTTGTTCGAAAGTTGAAGCTTTATTGTACGTGTAAAGTCACCTATTGAATACTAGTATGAATCAGCCAATATCGCTGTATCTTAATTCTTTAATGAATGTAGATTGGCAAAGTACAGAAACATTTGATTTTCCTAATGAAACCACCAAAGAGTGGCTGATGGAGCAAGGTTCTCTTTCCCGTAAGTTGGGTAAGTGTTGCCAACATCTGTCTGTGGAGTTGCTTCACAATCAAGTTGTAGAACGCTCAATTGTGCAACAAGATGAGCAGCACCTTTTATCATCGTCTGATTGCTTACTTCGCAAAGTAATTTTGAATGGGGATGATGAACCATGGGTATTAGGCCGAACCTTAATTCCTCGAGTGACATTAGAAGATCAGCATTCAGACCTTTCTCAACAAGGTAATGTCCCGTTAGGGTTGACCGTTTTTAGTGCGGAGAACGTCGAGCGAGACGCGCTGCAAGTCGGTTGGGTTATCGCTGGCGACGAACGATTACTCGCACGCCGCTCTCGATTATGGATGAACCATAAACCGATGCTTGTAGCAGAACTGTTTTTACCAACATCACCCATTTACTCTAAGGAGAGTGTGTAAATGCTTGCCACCAAAGCGAAAGCGTACTGGCAATTAACGCGAATGAATCGCCCGATTGGTACCTTGTTACTCCTTTGGCCTACGTTATGGTCGTTGATTATCGCCGCACAAGGTATGCCAGATTTGGATGTCTTGGTCGTATTTGTGTTGGGTGTTGTACTAATGCGCTCAGCAGGCTGCGTGATTAATGATTTTGCTGACCGTAAGGTGGATGGTCATGTAAAGCGTACCAAGCAGCGTCCACTGCCGTCAGGTTTGGTGTCGAGTAAAGAAGCCGTTATCCTTTTTTTAGTGCTAGCCGTGATTTCATTCTTGTTAGTACTGACTATGAATCCGCTGACCATTAAGCTCTCTTTCATTGGGGTGGGCCTAGCGTTCATTTACCCTTTCATGAAGCGTTTTACGCATCTTCCACAGTTGTTCCTTGGTTTGGCGTTTAGCTGGGCGATTCCAATGGCATGGGCTGCGCAAACCAATGAGCTACCAAGCATTGTGTGGTTTATATTCGTGATTAACGCACTGTGGACAATCGCTTATGACACGCAATATGCGATGGTTGATCGAGATGACGACCTGAAGATTGGTATTAAATCGACGGCGATTTTATTTGGCCGTTTTGACAAACTGATTGTTGGCTCACTACAGTTAGTGACTTTAGCGATGTTGATTGCGTTAGGCATGCATTACCACCTAGGTGATACTTTCTACTGGGCACTGTTGGTAGCAGGTGGTTTGTTTGTTTATCAACAACACCTGATGCGTCATCGCGATCGAGATTTGTGTTTTCAAGCCTTCCTTAATAACAACTATGTGGGAATGGCCGTCACCATCGGCTTGTTCATCACTTTTTGGTAAGCGATGGTTTGATAACAAGAGCGCAAATAAAAAGGCACCCACAGTGGGTGCCTTTTTTGAACGTTTTCAGTTTAGCGCTTAAAGCTAGCGAGCCAACAAACTATTCTGCTTGGTGGATGCTCTCTTGAATCGTCAAACGAACTTCTGGGTAAAGCATTGAGTACAGAAGTTTAGCGAACTGCTGAGTCTTCTCTAAATCGCAATTACCGTCGTTATCCAGATATTGCTGCTGCTTAAGCGTAGCAAACATCGAAGCAAACACGCCTTTATCGAAGAACTCAGGTGCGTTGATGCCTTGAAGGCGACCTAGACGTTGTGCGATGTCTTGACTCTTCTGCTCAAGGTCAGATTTATCCAGCTCCGGATTCTCTGCCAATAGGTTCAGAGCAATCGAGTAACGCTGAAGTGTTTCTGAGATCGTGCGACCTAGTAGCATCAGTGCTTGGCTGTTTGACTGGTTAATGGTGACTTGGTTGTCAGACACAACAAGCATACCTTGGCTAACCAATTCATCGATGATGTTTGCAACTACAGTCTCTAGCTGATCTTCGTCGTAGCTTAGGAACAGCTCTTTCTTCAAGAACGGGTAGATTGCCGCTACGTTCTGTTGAATCGCATCGATCGTTAGGCCGTGCTGACGAATGGTCATCTGAGCAATTAACGATGGCAGAGCAAACAAGTGAATGATGTTGTTGCGGTAGTAAGTCATCAGAATAGACTGGTGACGGTCTAGTGAAATGATGTCACCCATTGAGTCTGACTCAATTAAGAACTTGTTCAGAGATTCTGCATGTTTCACTAACTCTTCCGCGCTGTCTTTCGGTACCGTAAATGTGTCTGAGTAAGGCACATTGTTAAGTAGAGACAGGTAGCAATTGATCTGAGAAACCAGAGAGTCACGAGACAATGCACGCTGACGTGAGGCAAGCAGAGCGGTTGCACATAGTGTCAGTGCGTTGGTCGCTGCCGCATCGTTGATGTGTGTCATCATCTTGGTTGCCAAGTCATTAACCACAGGTGTCATCCATTGTGGCTTGCTGGTACCCATTGGGTCGATGTCTTTCGTCCACTCTGGAGAGTGTTCATTTAGGTATTGGTTAAGTTGAATCGGCTCACCGAAGTTCACGTAGCCTTTACCAAAGTTACGTAGCTTACGGATAGTACGAATTACTAGGCTCGCGTTTTCTTTCTCTTTACGCTTACCACGTAGTTCTTTCGCGTAAGTCGCCACTTCCATTACGTGCTCGTAGCCGATGTAAACAGGCACGAGCGTTACTGGGCGGTTCATGCCGCGCAGCATTGCCTGAATGGTCATCGCTAACATACCGGTTTTCGCTTGTAACAGACGACCGGTGCGAGAACGGCCACCTTCACTAAAGTACTCTACCGAGTAACCTTTAGCGAACAGCTCTGCGAGGTATTCACGGAAGATCGTTGAGTACAGCTTATTACCTTTAAAGCTACGGCGAATGAAGAACGCACCACCGTGACGGAAAATCGGGCCGGCAGGGAAGAAATTCAAGTTGATACCGGCAGCGATATGCGGAGGCACCATACCTTCATGGTAAAGCACGTAAGACAACAGTAAGTAGTCCATATGGCTGCGGTGACAAGGGACATAAACAATCTCGTGACCATCTTGTGCCAGCTTACGAACGGTTGAAGCGTTGCTAATATGTAGGCCTTGGTAAAGCTTGTTCCACAACCAACCTAGAATCTTCTCGCCACGTTTGATCAGTGAGTAAGAGAAGTTTGCTGCGATCTCATCCATGATGTCTTGAGCCTCTTTGCTCGCTTTCTCGATGGAGATGTTCTTTGACTTCGCTTCGTCTTCAATCGCCTTCTTGATCGCTTCTGATTTTAGTAGGCGATCGAACAATGCTTGACGGCTTGGCAGGTTAGGGCCAGATGCTGCCAGTTTTTGACGAGAGAAGTGGATTCGAGCCACACGCGCTAGTTTGTGTGCGATGGTGCTGTCGGTACCGTGTGAATTCGCCATGTAACGCAGAGATACTACAGGGCTGAAGCGCACTAGGCAGTCGCGGCCTGCGAGTAGTACAGCTTTCGATTTTTCTAAGCCGTTCATTGCTTGTAGGTAAGGCTTCTGGTTATTCTCTTTACCAGGCTTACGGCCCCACAATACGGTTGCAGGGATAACTTGCACATCCAGCTCTGAGTCGTCTGCATGCAATGCAAGTAGCTCAGAGAAGACTTCAATAGAAGAGGCTGGTACGTAATCATCGTCTTGCAACAGAGTTTTGCGTGAAGAGATAAAAACGTAGCGTGGCAGTGACTTACCACTTATTTCAAGCTTGCTTAGCGGATCCGGTAATCCCAGTTCTAGCGCATGCTTTTGTAGTGTAAGCAGGTCGACGCTTGAGCGAAACGGCAAGGCGTATACAATTGGTTTGCCTAAATCAATCTGCAAATCTTCAACTGGATTCGAAGGGATTGATGTGCCTTTTACCAATACGGATAAAGGTAATTTCATTAATGAACGTGAAAAAGATTGTCCAGAAGACATATAGGTTCACAGCCTCAATAGTTATTTCAATGTGCTTAAGCGTATCTCTATTTCTATGATGAGAAAGGGTAAATCCTTCAAGTAAAATAGGGATAAGCCTAGGCGTAAATTTAATCGATGCAAGAATACCAGAAACTGGTCTAACCTTTTAATGGAAATAGTCATATTGCCGTTAAGTTTGTGGAAAATCATTCATCGACTGATTGAGTATAGGGTTAAAAATGACCAAAAAATCAAACACCGGATTAAAACGCATCGTGAAAGCAGCAGGCTTTTCATGGCAAGGCATCACAAGTTCGTTTAAAAACGAGGCAGCATTTCGACAAGAAGTCTTTATGGCTACGGTTCTTATTCCGTTAGCATTTTACTTAGATGTAAGCCAGGTCGAGCGAATCTTAATGGTGTCATCGGTCGTGCTGGTAATGGTGGTTGAGCTTATCAATACTGCAATTGAAGCAGTTGTTGATCGTATTGGTAGTGAACATCATGAACTTTCGGGAATGGCGAAAGATGTCGGTTCGGCAGCCGTTTTCATCTGTTTAGCGCTTGCGGCTTATGTGTGGTTCGAGATCTTGGTTTTGTAATTAGCGAAAAATGAACTAAAAACAACCAATTGCTTTGCTTTTGTCCAGTTACTGGATATACTCACAGTCAACTGTATAAAAAGACAGGTGAATCATGAAGCCGTTAACGCCCCGCCAACAACAAGTCTTTGACCTTATCAAAGGTAAGATTGAAGATTCCGGTATGCCACCGACACGCGCAGAAATTGCCCGTGAATTAGGCTTCCGTTCTGCAAATGCTGCAGAAGAACATTTGAAAGCTCTTGCTCGTAAAGAGGCGATTGAGATTATCCCGGGTGCGTCTCGTGGTATTCGTATTTTGCTTGAAGATGCAGCGAACGAAGAGCAAGGTCTGCCTTTGATCGGTCAGGTTGCCGCAGGTGAGCCTATTTTGGCTCAAGAACATGTAGAAATGCATTACCAAGTTGACCCAGGCATGTTCAAACCTCAAGCTGACTTCTTACTTCGTGTAAATGGCGAAAGTATGAAAGACATCGGTATTATGGATGGCGATCTGCTTGCTGTTCACAAAACACAAGACGTCCGCGACGGTCAGGTTGTGGTTGCTCGTGTTGATGATGATGTAACGGTAAAACGCCTAGAACGCAAAGGTTCGACAGTGCTGTTACATGCTGAAAACGAAGAGTTTTCTCCAATCCGTGTCGATCTAGAATCTCAGCACTTGTCTATTGAAGGTCTTGCTGTTGGTATCATTCGCAACACGGACTGGATGTAATCAGTACAAACATCTTATTGATATTTATTCTCAATAACTTGTTATTGTAATTGATATTCATTATCATCTTCTTTGTCGAGATACAAGGAAGATGATGATGCCAATCCAAACCAAGCCTCAAATAAAGCCGCTTACAGCTAAGCCGCGCTCCTCTGATCAAAAGGTTTCCGCTGATCAAGCATCTACACACCAAGAACTTCAAGTTCCGACAAACCTCGTTCAACACCTTTGGTTTCGCAGCCGAGAAAGCCTTGCCGATGATGGCCTAGTCTATGACCCTATTGCAGCTCAAGCTTGTAAGCGTTGCCAGCTAGCACCTGAGTGCCTTACTGGCGAACTCGACCAACAACAACTTCTCTACGCGACATTGACTCAACTTTGTGACTCTCAAGTTCAGCAATTTCTATCTCACAATCCTGATGCTTGGATTATTAACGTAGGAGCAGGGCTCGACACCCGTTTTTACCGATTAGACAATGGCCGCTGTCACTGGGTAGAGCTGGATGTAACCGAGAATCTACTTTGGCGACAACGTTTGTTCCACAAAAATGAACGCTACCGTTTGGAGTGTGGTTCAGTAGATGACCTAACATGGTTGGATGAACTCAATATTCCAGAGCAAGCTTCGGTAATGGTGGTGTGTGAACATGCACTGCTGGATTGCAATGAGCAGCAAACCGCGCACTTTATTCAATCGCTGAGCCGTTACTTTACTCATGCGCATGCGTGTGTTGTGCTAGCAGGAGATAAGAGCTCAAGTACTTTAGGGAAAAAGCTCGGTTCTGGTGATTATGCACACGGCTTATCTTCCCCAGTCGATAGTATTCTTAATTGGCTACCATGGGCGCAGTGGGTTAAAGCATTTTCGCCATTGGAACAACAATGCAATCGTTGGAAACTATGGCAGCGACTATTGTGCAAAATATCCCAGGTTAAAAAGCGTTTAACACCGCAATTGGTGCTGGTGAAGTGGTAGCGCTAGAGCAGCACTATTTACATATACTCGAAGCCATATTAGTAATAATCAAAAATTTCACAACATAGTGAAAGCACACTCACTAGGTTAAACTATCGCCTCTAATCAAAGAGGTGATCGTGAAGCTATTTAATCCCCAAACCATTTTCCAAACGCTATCTAATCAGGCAATGCACAAACAAGTGCTGTTGCTCGCGATCCCGATGGTGCTTTCTAATATTACCGTTCCACTACTGGGTTTAGTTGATGCTGCTGTTATCGGCCACTTAGAGCATTCTTGGTATCTAGGAGGTGTGGCGTTAGGTGGCACCATGATCAGTGTGACCTTTTGGTTGCTTGGCTTCTTGCGTATGTCGACAACTGGCCTTGCCGCACAATCGTATGGTGCAAACGATGGCAAGCAGCTTGGTTTGGTCTTCGTACAGGGCGCGACTATGGCTCTCGGGTTTGCTGGTGTCTTCTTACTGTTACATGGCCTAGTGGCTGACCTGGTTTTTTCATCAAGTAGTGCCAGTGATCAAGTGAAGCATTATGGACAACAGTATTTCTCCATTCGAGCATGGAGTGCCCCTGCAGCACTGACGAATTTCGTTATTTTGGGTTGGTTACTTGGAACTCAGAATGCTAAAGCGCCGATGTGGATGGTGATTATCACTAACATCACCAATATCGTGTTGGACGTTGTTTTTGTGATTGGTTTCGGTTGGCAGGTGGAAGGTGCTGCACTGGCATCGGTATTGGCTGACTATGCAGGTCTAACGTTTGGACTGATCTGCGTTTATCGAATCTGGATAAAGAGACAGTTACCATCACCATGGGCTTTGATTAAGAAAACCAGCCAAGGTTTAAGCCGCTTCGTAAAACTGAATCGCGATATCTTCCTACGCTCTTTGTGCTTGCAAGCCACGTTTACTTTCATGACTTTTCAAGGAGCAAGCTTTGGTGATGATGTCGTGGCAGCCAATGCGGTATTGATGAGTTTCTTGATGATCATCTCTTATGGAATGGATGGTTTTGCCTACGCGATGGAAGCCATGGTGGGTAAGGCGATAGGAGCGAAAGATAAAGATGAGTTGAATCAGTCGTTGATAGGTACTTTGTTTTGGAGCTTCAATATTTGTTTGGTTCTGACCATAGTGTTCGCGATCGCTGGGTCTAATCTAATTAATATGATCACCACCATCCCAGATGTAAAAAGCCAAGCTGAGGTGTATCTGCCTTGGTTGATCGCAATGCCACTGGTTTCAATGTGGTGCTTCTTACTCGATGGGATTTTTGTTGGCGCAACTAAAGGCAAGGACATGCGTAATAGTATGTTTGTCGCGACCTGCAGCTTCTTTGCGATTTTCTTCCTAGCGGCTAGCTTAGAAAATCATGCTCTGTGGCTTGCGATGCTCAGCTTTATGGCAATGCGTGGTATAGGTCTTGGTGTGTTATTTGTGTCGCAGTGGAAGAAGGGCGAATTTCTCGCCTAGTTCTAATGGGTATAAATAGAGGGTGTACAGATTAAGTGGCATTTAGAACATCATGATCTAATTACTCTTGTTGTTATATTTTTCAATGCCTTAAATAAAAACAGCAAGCTCATGGCTTGCTGTTTATGTATTTGGCCTATGGGTGGTCAAATACTCCTACTCGCTCTTTATTTAGAACAAACGGTTAAGGCCGTTAAGAGCGGCAACACGATACGCCTCGGCCATTGTAGGGTAGTTAAAGGTGGTATTAACGAAGTACTCGATAGTATTCGCTTCTCCTTTTTGCTCCATGATTGCCTGGCCGATATGAATGATTTCTGCGGCACGCTCACCAAATACGTGGATACCTAGAATTTCTTTGGTTTCACGGTGGAACAGAATCTTCAAACTGCCGATGTCTTTACCGGCGATTTGAGCGCGAGCTAAGTGCTTGAATGAAGAGCGTCCTACTTCGTAAGGTACTTTCGCTGCCGTCAGCTCTTGCTCGGTTTTACCGACGGAGCTGATTTCAGGAATGGTATAGATTCCCGTAGGGATATCTTCAATCAAGTGACCTTCCGCTTCACCTTTAACAATCGCTTGTGCAACAAAACGACCTTGGTCATAAGCAGCACTTGCTAGGCTAGGGTAGCCAATCACATCACCGACCGCGTATACATGGTCAACATTAGTTTGGTAATTGGTATTCACTGATACTTGACCACGAGAGTCCGCTTCTAGACCAACCGCGCCTAAATTCAGTTTGTCAGTGTTACCGGTTCGACCATTGGCATACAGCAAGCAGTCAGCACGCATCTTTTTGCCTGACTCCAGGTGAATGATAACGCCATCGTCAGTGCCCTCGATTTTCTCAAAGGTCTCATCGTTACGAATCACCACACCGCTGTTCCAGAAGTGGTAAGAAAGTGCGTCAGAGGTTTCATTATCTAGGAATGACAGCAGACGGTCTCGTGTATTAATGAGATCGGTCTTTACGCCCAAACCACGGAAGATCGACGCGTACTCACAGCCGATAACACCTGCACCGTAGATGATGATGTGTTGCGGGTCATGTTTAAGAGAAAGAATCGAGTCGCTGTCGTAGATGCGTTCATGTAGAAAGTCGACGTTGTCTGGTTGATATGGACGAGAACCTGTCGCAATCACAAACTTGTCGGCACTGTAATGCTCTTCGGTACCATCACTTTGCATTACCGAAATAGTGTTGGTATCAATGAAACGAGCTGTACCAAACACCAGCGTACATTGGTTACGATCGTAGAAGCCTTGACGCAGTCGAGTCTGTTTATCGATAACGGATTTCGCATGCCCGAGAATGTTGGAAAATGTCGAGTGAATGCTTTTGTTGTTCTGACAGAATAGAGGGTTATTATTGAATTCGATAATACGGCTTACAGCATGACGCAGAGCTTTCGAAGGAATGGTTCCCCAGTGGGTACAACCACCACCAACGCTGCTCTCTTTTTCAATGATTGCAACGTTCAACCCGGCTTTGGTTAATCCCATCGCTGCCCCTTCGCCTCCGGGGCCACTACCAATTACGATTACATCAAAGTGGTTGGAGTGTGGCATAGATATCTTCCTTGTTATATTTGATTAACATTGCTGTAGCGGGATTTTAACTGATTCTGTTCTTGCGTACATGAAAAGGGCATCAGAGAGTCGGCGGGATCACGCAGTGCTAGCGAAAAAATAATTTTTGGTATGTCGTATGTCTCCAAATGGCGGTGTGGATATTGAAATTTTTTCTGCGAACGTATTTACTTCGGTACGTGAACAAAGAGGCGTGTTTGGTGTCTTATATAACCGGAGTATCTTATAAAAATAAGTGATTCGCGTTATATTGAACAGAGTATTAGACATGCCTGTTTAGGCTGTAAAAGAAGAAATTGATAAAGTATGAAACCAATGGGCATTCGCGCACAGCAAAAAGAAAAAACTCGTCGCAGCTTAATCGATGCAGCATTTAGCCAACTCAGTGCCGATCGTAGTTTTTCCAACCTAAGCTTGAGAGAAGTCGCTCGTGAGGCTGGAATAGCACCGACTTCCTTTTATCGTCACTTCAAAGATATGGATGAGCTTGGCTTAACCATGGTAGATGAGGGGGGCTTACTACTGCGCCAGCTAATGCGTCAAGCTAGGCAGCGTATAGTAAAAGAAGGCAGTGTTATTCGCACATCGGTTGAAACCTTTATGGAGTTCATTGAAAGCAGCCCTAACGTATTCAGACTGTTATTGCGAGAGCGCTCAGGAACTTCATTTGAGTTTCGTACAGCGGTGGCTCGTGAGATACAGCACTTTTCTGCTGAGTTAACCGAATACCTAATCACGACTGGCATGACACGAGATGAAGCTTTTACGCAAGCAGAAGCTTCGGTCATATTGGTCTTTAACTCAGGGGCAGAAGCATTAGATTTAGATCGACGTCAGCGAGACGAACTGGCTGAGCGCTTGATCATGCAATTGCGAATGATGGCCAAAGGGGCTTTTTGGTATCGTAAAGAACGTGAACGTAACCGATTAAAAGGCGGGATAGAATAATGTCGAATGAAAATAATACTGTAAACCGTGGCTCAGAAAGAAAAACACTGGTACTGGCTCTGATTGCTGGTGTGTGTGGCGATGCACTTTTATCTTGGGTAACAATGAGCGAAGTGGGCTTCTCAATCTTCCCACTGATTGCTTTAGTTTTAGCTGTACAAGCACTGTACCAAGAGTACCTCACTAACCCAGTATCGGAAGATATCCCGCTAGTTGGTTTAGCGTGTTTCTTCGTGGGCGCATTTGGTCACTCTGCGTTTGTGAAAGCACAACACCCAGATGCGGGTTCAAACTTCTTCGCGATTATCGTTGCAATGCTACTGCTCGCTTGGGTAGGTAAGAAGTTAGGCTTTATCGGTAAGACAGCTTAATCCAACCTATAAACAAAAAAACGAGCCGATTGGCTCGTTTTTTTGTGTCTACAGTTTGGCTTTTACCTAGATTAGGAAAGCGAGTATTACGCTTTACGCTCTAGGAATACGCCAGCTTCCATGTGGTGTGTGTAAGGGAACTGGTCGAATAGAGCAAAACGAGTAATATCGTGTGTTTCGCTTAAGATATCTAGGTTCTCTTTCAATGTTTCAGGGTTACAAGAGATGTACATGATGCGCTCGTAGCCTTGAACCATCTTACAAGTATCTACATCCATACCTGAACGTGGTGGATCAACAAAAATAGTGTTGCAGTTGTAGCTCTTCAAATCGATGTTTGCTTGTTGCAGACGGCGGAACTCACGTTTGCCTTCCATCGCTACCGTAAAGTCTTCCGCAGACATACGGATGATCTGAACGTTATCAATCTTATTGGCTGCAATGTTGTATTGCGCTGATTCAACCGATGGTTTCGCTAGCTCAGTCGCTAATACACGCTCGAAGTTTTGTGCCAGTGCTAATGAGAAGTTACCGTTTCCACAGTAAAGCTCTAGTAGATCGCCTTTACTGTCTTGAGTACAGTCAACGGCCCACTCCAACATTTTCTCAGCAACTTTACCGTTTGGTTGAGTAAAGCTGTTTTCTACTTGTTGGTAGATGTAGCTATCGCCATTTACGTCTAGCTTTTCAATAACGTAATCACGGTCTAATACGATCTTCATCTTACGTGCACGACCAATCAGGTTTAGGTTGAAACCTTCATCGTTCAATTGTTGTTTTAGCGCTTTAGCATCTTGAATCCATTGCTCCCCTAGTTGACGGTGGTAAAGCAGAGACACCAAAATCTCACCGCTAAGCGTAGATAAGAAGTCTACTTGGAATAGCTTGTGGCGTAGAGAGTGGTTGTCCTTCATTGCATCAACTAACAAAGGCATTAAGTCATTGATAAGACGGCTAGCAGCAGGGAACTGGTCTACACGGTATTTTTCTTTAGTTTCTTGATTGAACATGACGTAATACATATCGTCACCTTCATGCCACACGCGGAACTCAGCACGCATGCGGTAGTGTTGTTCTGGAGATTCGTACACTTCCAGCTCAGGCACATTATATTCTGAGAACATTTCAGTCAGACGCTCAGTCTTTTCTGCCAGTTGTTCTTGGTAGCGTTGCGGGTTTACATCTAAATTCGCCATTGTTATGCCTTTTGCTGTCGTGCTTTTAAATCAAGAGCGCAGATTTTATTCAATCACAGGCGCTTGTCCAGTGTTGAGAGCCAATCAGTGTAAATAGGCCATGAAAACTATAGCTTATAACTATCTTAGACTAGACAAATGATTCAGAGGTCAATACTATCTTCGGCAAGCTGGTGCCATTTAGATGTATAGATGGCTGAAGAGGGAATCTGGTGTGAATCCAGAACTGACGCGCAGCGGTAAAAGAGAACGAGTATTCATAAGACACTGCAAATAGCTTTTTGTGGGAAGTCGAATATCAGGTAACCATAAGGTTGTGCTCTTGAGTCCGAATACCTGCCAGCGGCTAAACCATAACATGTGGTTTGGTAGGAATTTACGCGATTTAGGATCACAACATGAACAAATCCCTTTTAGCGGTTGCTGTAGCATCGCTGCTTTCACCTATCTCCAATTTACACGCCCAACAAGCATCTGCTGATGAAACCATGGTGGTTACGGCTAACCGTTTTGAGCAGAGCACGGAAAGTGTTGTCGCTCAAGTTGAAGTAGTAACACGCCAAGATATCGATCGAATCCAAGCTAAGTCTCTAACAGATGTGTTTAGACGATTGACGGGTATTCAGGTTTCACAAAATGGAGGTCGAGGTCAGCAAGCTTCGATCTTTGTTCGTGGTGCTAACTCTGATCAAGTACTTGTTCTAATTGATGGTATTCGTTTTGCGCGAGCAGCAAAAGGTGGTGTCGATTTTAGCCAATTACCAATTACATTTGTCGATCGAGTGGAATACGTTCGAGGTGCCCGTGCTGCTATGTATGGTTCTGAAGCTATCGGTGGCGTTATCAACATTATTACCGTTGCAAATTCCGACAATGAAAAAACGGCAGTAAGTGCTGGTCTCGGAAGCTTAGATTATGAAGAGTTGAGCTTTGTTAGTGGTACTAAGGTTGGTGAAAATGGTCACTTAAACGTATCTGTTGGCTATGACTCCGATGAGGGATACAACGTTCATCCTATGTCGGGAATAAATGATGGTGACCGACATGGTTTTGAATCGCGCAATGCACTTATTGGCTATGTTCATAACTTTGATCAGCAATGGAGTGGTTTTGCTAACTTCCGCATGTTTGAGACTATCTCTCAATATGATGGTTCGTATGTTGACTATATAACGGGAGCTCCTGTCCACTCTTACAAAGAGGCAGAAGTTCAGAACTCTACCTTTGCTGCTGGTGTTAAATATAGTGGCAGTGAACTTAAGTCTGATTTCCTAGTTAACTATCAGAATCAAGATAACTGGAACTACGAACAGGCTTTAGGCAAGAACTCAGCGTCAGCAACATCTGATGAGCTTGAACAGCTAAATGTTCAATGGGTGAATTCATACAAACTGACTTCGGCAATGACTCTTAGTGGCGGTGTAGATTGGCGTGATGAGGCTTATATTGTTAAGCCTTCGAATACTGAATACGACAGAACGAATGTTGCGTACTTCGCTGCATTAAACGCAGATGCGGATAAAGTGTTCGGAGAATTGAGTCTTCGTGTTGATGACAATGAGCAGTTTGGTACAGAAACTACTTACAATACAGGGTTAGGCTATCGTTATGCTGAGTGGCTTGTTGTAAAAGCAGCTTATGGTACATCCTTCAAAGCACCTAACTTGTATCAACTATATAGCTACTACGGGAATGCACAGTTAGAAGCTGAAAAGGCAGATTCATTTGAGCTGACCTTTGGTGGCTTAATCAAGGGTATTGACTGGTCGATTACTGGCTATGACACGAACGTCGAAGACCTAATTGATTACAACTACGCAACAAGCAAGTACTACAATACCGATGGCGAAAGCCAACTGCGTGGTGTGGAAATGGTCGTTGGATTTGATACTAGCTTTATTAATCATCAAGTGAGCGCTAACTTTCAAGACCCAGAAGATCAATCTGGTGAGCAACTAATACGCCGAGCTAAGAAGATATACAAGTATAATGCAGTGGCTAGTTTCGACGAGGTTGATGTTTCACTAGGTTACCAATATGTAGGTGAGCGACCTGACTTCTCTGAAGATCTTGCCGCGTATAGCTTGTTCGATGTTTCAGTTAACTACTATGCGAATGAAAACCTAACCTTAAATGGTCGAGTAGATAACTTAACAGACGAAGAGTATGAAACTGCTGGTGGATACCCATCGCCAGAGCGTACATATTACGTCAATGCTACTTACCAGTTCTAACTAACACCTAAACCGCCCTCGGGCGGTTTTTTATTATTGGGTATATCAATGAAAAAGAAAGTCGTCATAAGTTGGTCATCAGGCAAAGACTCCACCTTAACCCTAGAGCGTTTGCTTGAGAGTGCTGAGTATGAAGTTGTTGCTCTCTATACTACCTATGTTGGAGATGAAGTTCCTTTCCAAGTCACTCCTATTGATGTGGTTGCCATGCAAGCGCAATTAATCGGTTTGCCGCTTATCACAATCGAGCTTCCGGAAGTGTTCCCAAGTAATGAGGTCTATCAAAGTACGATTGTTTCTGCATTGAAAGATTCTGGCTTATCAATTGATAGCGTGGCATTTGGTGACATGTTTTGTAACGGTATTGCCGACTACCGAAGAAGCTATATTGAACCTGCTGGCTGGGAATGTGTGTTCCCTCTCATGGGAGAGAGCAGTAAGGCGTTAGCTCGAGAGATAATAGACAGAGAAATCGAAACCTTTCTAGTCACAGTAGACAGCAACGCACTAGATATTAGCTACTGTGGGTTGAAATATACCAATGAACTAATAGAGGGATTACCTAACCATGTGGATCCGTGTGGTGAAGATGGAGAATTCCATACCTTAGTGACCTCTGCACCATGCTTTAAAGGAAAGCTTGATATAGAACTAGAAGCGATAGAGCAAGGTGAGCGTTTTGTACATCAACGTTATCGAGCTTGTATTCTATAGCGTGAAGATTGGCGAAAACTAAGTGAAGGGGTATTATTGCTGCGAAACTACATATAGGTAATCGTCGTGTCGGATAGTCTACAAAAAAACATATTGGTCTTTGATTCAGGGGTGGGTGGGCTATCTGTCTATAAAGAGATAAGTCAGCTATTGCCTAATCATAACTATATCTATGTATTCGATAATGAAGCTTACCCATATGGTGAGCTCAATCAGCAGGTTCTGATTAGAAGAGTTCAGAGCATAGTCGCCAGTTTTGTGGCTAGTCACGCGATAGATATCGTAGTGATAGCTTGTAATACAGCGAGCACGATTGTCTTACCTACACTCAGAGCCAATAATCTTATCCCTATTGTCGGTGTTGTTCCGGCAATCAAGCCGGCTTCTTTGCTAGCAAACAAAGCGGTGGGGCTGATTGCTACTCCGGCGACCATTACCCGTGAATACACGCACGAACTGATCAAAAACTTCTCAATTAATAAGAGGGTTGAACTTCTTGGCTCGACGAGGCTGGTGGATATGGCCGAAGATAAGCTCAGAGGAGAGGCAATCAACTTAGAAGAGCTCAAGCAAATCCTTCAGCCGATGATTAATACCATTGATGTTGCTGTTTTAGGCTGTACCCATTTCCCACTGATAAAGTCTGAGATTCAGCAAGTATTAGGCGAAAGTGTGGCATTGGTGGATTCGGGTAAAGCGATAGCGAAACGAGTCCAAGATTTGTTGGGTTTAGAAGATGGTCATGAAGAAGGGGGAGTAAGAGAGGTTTTTTGTAGTGCACTTCCCAAGAAAGAAAGTGCACTAAATAGTATGTTGAAGCAGTTAGGGTTTAGTTCTGTTCAGATTCGTCCGCTTCAGGATGCTTAGGATCATTCGCAACACGTACTTTTAAAGTTCGTTGCATGTAATCTTTGTCGTTAAGGGCAGAGATTGCATGATTCACATCATTACTTGCCATAACAACAAATCCGAAGCCTCTTCTTTTACCAGTTCGCTTGTCTTTCATTAAGCGTACTGCAAACACTTCACCATGTTCTGAGAATAATTCACGAACATGCGATTCGTTCGCCTTGTATGGAAGGTTACCCACATAAAGCGTTTTTGTTGAAGCTTTAGGTTCTGAATCTGATTTTGAGTCGGTGCTTGAAAAGTTAACAACAAAAGCGGAAGCCAAGACACCAAGGATAAAGGTAATTGCAGGCGATATATCTACCTGAGAGAAAACAATGCCGCCTAATACAGCCAGTGCGACAATTAACAACATCGATTTTTTTGAGTTCATATCGGAATACTACATATTAATAAACGAAATAGACGCATCTACCATTAACAAAATAGACACATGAATCTTACGTTCATGCCTTTCATTTTTCCAATGTATTGCTGTGATACGTCTCAAATGTTTAGTTTTTATTCGAAAAATGCGGATCTGGTGGCTTTTTAGGCGAACAAAACTTTTATTTGAAAAAGCTCTTGTGCTCCTTCTCAATCTCTCTATAATGCCGCCTCACCGACACGGAGTGAGACGAAAGTCACACAGCGAAATCGGTAGAGAAAAAGAGTTTGAAAATAACCCTTGACTCTAAAAACGGTGCGAGTATAGTACGCACCCCTAGCGACTGAGATGTTAATCACAAAACGCTAGCGCTCTTTAACAATTTAAACCTATCAATCTGTGTGGGCACTCGTTGATGAATATCAAAAAATGAAACTTCGGTTTCAAATTGATTTCAATGAACTGAGTGACCAATCGATAATTTATTATCGGCACAGTCAATTCATTATCATTCTGTTGGAATGGTAATAGCTTTAAAATTACACAGTAGTTTTGAAGTCAGTATTCGTTGAGTCGACAAAATCTTAAATTGAAGAGTTTGATCATGGCTCAGATTGAACGCTGGCGGCAGGCCTAACACATGCAAGTCGAGCGGAAACGAGTTATCTGAACCTTCGGGG
>NZ_VTXJ01000030.1:0-52067 GCF_013114525.1 Vibrio sp. T3Y01
CTGACCGTTCGCGACGGAGACCTGTGAAGGAGTCACGGTGATCGCAGTGATGACCGCGTTGGTGACCTCCACATCCACAGTATTACTGGTGATGCCATCTTTGAAGGCTGTAACAGCTATAATACCCAACGAATTGCCTATTAATTTGCCCGGTTCTACGAAGTATCCAACTTTCTTGTTATTGGAACGCCAAATGTTTAAATTAGTTAACTCCTTTGAAGAGTTATCAGAATAATAACCTATCGCGACAAAAGATTGTTTATTACCTTTCACCAGCGTTAATAGGCTTGTTCCCTGAGTTCTTTCCGAAGAGGCACTAATATCGATTCGTTCTAGTGTTATGCTTGATTTTAATTCTTTCTTTTCTTCTTCCGACTCTAGAGGACAGCCTGTCAACAAGAAGATAGAGAAGTAAAGTAATAATTTAAGTATATTCATAATTAACACAAAATCCAAAATCTTAAAATTTAAAATAGACTTCTAAGTTTCAAACAAAGGACAGGCGTAAGGGGAATCATTTAAGATAAATTATTATTTTTTTTGGTCAAGAGTTGACGTCAGGGTTGATTTTTAACTTGGAGTTCTGAAAATAAGTGTACGTTATGAAGCCAAAGTCAAAATTCCAAGGGTGGCGAGTAAACAAGAGACTATTTTCCTTGTAAGGTTAGTGTGCTCTTTTAAAAAGAAGTAACCAAAAAAAATATCGAGGATAAAGGCACCTTGGAATAAAGCCATGACTAAACTAAAAGCGCTAGTGTTGAGCACTTTTAAGAGAAGATAGTAGCTTGCCGTACCACAAGTAGCTGTTATTACCGCGTTAGCTAGAACTTTTTTGATTAACCCATAATGAACTTTAAATAGTAGAGGCGTCAAAAGAGCAGTTCCAGAAAAACCGATGAAAAGGATAATGCTAGAGGGTAAGTACATCGTAAGTACTTTATCAATACCTATAGCTATAGTGAGAAATATTGGGGCGAGCCACGCGTGCAAATTGTTTGAAAAAAGAAGACCTATTTTGTTATTTTTACTGATGAGTAGTGAGGCGATAAGTATGAGCATAACGCCCACTATTTGAAGGAAAGTAAGTTTCTCATTTAAAAAGCTAACTCCGAAAATAGCACTCCAGATTATCTTTGTTTTAGAGATTATAGAGACAACGCCTAATTCAATTGAAGTACGAGCCCTGAAGGTCGAGTATGCAAAACCCATCCATGAGAAAATACTGAATATACTCAAAACCAACAGCTCCAAAAGTTTACTTTTATTGTCGAGTGTTGTAGGGATTTGTTTGATTTCGAATGCAACAAACAGCGCAGCTAGTACACTGCATGTTATTTGATAGGCTAGTAAGTACTCATTGCATAAATTATTTTTCTTAAGGAAGATTCGTGATATCCATTTGTCTAATGAACTTAAAATAATAGCTATAGCTAGTATGGAGTATGAACTTATCATTGTTTCTCAATGTGAATCGAGGTCTTGCATTTTATGAGTTCAAATAGTTTTCGGTTATTGGGGCTACTCTCTTCTCCTTTAGTAATAGCAACGTGATTATAATCAGTTTCAATTTTAGCTATGACATTTGGAATGACGCTTTGAAGCATGAGTAATTCGAAAACCAATTTACTTAAAGGCGTTCCGGGGAAAAACTCTTTCTTTTGAAACTCGCCCGGCCAATGCGCCCACCCCCAATCTTCTATGATGTATATCCCACCTGATTTTAGATAAGGGAATGATGTCAAAAAGGCGGCTTTTGTTGGTTCATATAAATGGCTGCAATCATCAATAATTAGGTCTACATTTTTTTTGGGGAAGTGTGATTCTAATATTTGAATGAGCTTGTCTGTATGATCTTGCTTTACTCCACAATAAGGCTCTATTACCGAGTGTGCTGAAGACCCCTTTCGGTATTGACTTAAGGCTGGGTGTTCTTGGCGTTCGTCTATGCCTATGATGGAGTCAGGGGTGAAAATCTTATCGAGTAAAACGAGACTAGCACCGTGATATAACCCAAACTCAATAATGTTCTTTGGAGTCAAAGGTGCACAGATTCGTGCCATTGATTTGGCGAATGAAGGATCTTTAACTAGAACGAAATTATTTTCCGTAGTTTTCTTTTTTGGACTCCCCCAAGAAACCAAATTAAATCCAACTTCATCAATAGAGAAGTGTTCTTCATTATGCCAGCGTATTTTATCCCAAGGGTCATTATAGTTATCCATATCTCATATATGCCTGATGATTTTTGACTTGTGATTCTAGGGTATGTATTGATTTTCAATTAATAAATTATCAGTTAATTATTAATTAAATCGATATTAGTGGTTTAGTTTACCGTAAGTGATTTTATGTTTTCGGTGAAATTATGATGGTATCGAGGTACTTATTCTGTAGTTATTTATCTATGGGTAAAATGTGGCCTCAATTGAGGACACCTTTGGCATTAGCAATCCTGCAAGAGGGAGATAAGTTAATAATGCACTATGGTTCTTTTAACTTGAATGAGTTGGAGTTGAGTGACAATCAGGTACAGGTGTTAGTGGAAAGCGCCATCAGAGAACACAAAAAATATAATCTACCAACGAAATATTTGACGCTTGAAAGTATGACGCTCGAATGGGAAAAAAGTCTTAAAGCGGCAGATACTCTCGTTGATAGCTTTGAGCAACAAATTACAAGTAGGTCTGCTCATAGCAGAGTTAATTTTCTGAGACATAAAAGTAGTTCCGAATTTTTTGAAGTAATTGAAAGGAATATTTTCTTGCTTAAACAAGATAAAAATTCTGCCAAAAAGTTTCGTGAGTCATTTTCTTCGGTGAATGGTAAAGAAGTTAGGTGTACTCTGGTCGCAAAGATGAGAGATAAATTACTCGCGGTTCGAGGGGGTCAACAAACGGAATTTCATCAATTGGCTGCCTTAGGGTTGGAGAAGAGAAACTTCAATATGGAAAGTAATATTGGAGAATGAAATGGTTAAAAATAGAAGAGATTTTGAATAATAATGACTTCAAATACGGAATTGTTTACCTACTTAGTTGTTACTTTGTTATATGCGTTCATGCCCGGTCCGGCGATGCTTTATAGTATTGCTCAAGCGGTATCAGGAGGGAAGAAAGTAGGAATAATGGCCATTTTTGGCCTTCATCTAGGAGGGTATGTCCATGTGATTTTAGCTGTATTAGGTTTGTCTTCGGTGCTTTTAGCTAATCCTACTCTCTATTCCGTCATTCAAAAGTTAGGAGCTCTTTACCTCGTTTGGTTGGGGTTCCAGCGTATCTATCTAACTAAAAAGTTAAGAGTTACTTCTCGCGAAAATAATATGGTCTCTCCTAAAAGAACTTTTATTGAGAGTGTTATTGTCGATGTCCTGAACCCTAAAGCCGCAATTTTTTATCTTGCTTTTTTGCCACAGTTTGTGAATGAAGTAGGTAGTCTTGCTGTTTGGCTGCAATTACTTATTTTGGGAGTTTTTACGAATTTAATGTTTAGCAGCGCGGATCTTTTAAGTGTTTTGATGGCTAGTCATCTACATAAAAGGTTTCAAGCAAGAAGTCACTGGGTTGATTTTTTCTCAAGGTGGTCTGGAAGTATTTTTATACTGTTAGGTGTTATGGCCTTGGTAAACTCTTCGTGAGTTTAGGGCCACTGCTCAATTTAAATTTGCAAGTTTCAAAACTGAATACACAATCAAAACGTTCATTACTGGCATGTAATACCAAGTGATAAATTTAACTTTCTGGTGTTTCGCCCGATAGCTCTTACGAGGATGAGTATGAAAATCGTATATGAAATTAATGTGACCGAAAAGCAGCATAAAGAAATAATGATGTTGCGGAATCAATCATTTCCAAAGCATCAAGTTGGGCGTTCCTACTTTAAACAACTCCCTCACCTTCGTGCGCTACAGTATGAAGGAGATGTGCTTGTCGGGTATCTCGGATTAGATTATCGGGTAATAAAAGTTGGGAATGAAGTACACAAGGTTTTGGGGATAGTCGACTTTTGTGTTGCTGAACATTATCGGGGTCAAGGGATTGGTACGTTTATGTTATCCGAGGTTTCCTTGTTTTGTGAAGGTAAGGGGGTAGACTTCATCATTCTTGTCTCAGAGCTACACAGTTTCTATTCAGCACGAGGGTATATTCAAGTCAAGGGAACCCACTCTTGGTTAAGGCTTCATGAACACACGAATTATGGTGTTGCTGTTGAACATGTTGATGAGCTTTATATAAAGCCAATGAATGCAAAGAATTGGGGAGATGGCCATCTTGACTGGCTTGGCTATATGTACTAACCACAAAGGACGAACAAACGTTTGAGAGTCTCAAGATACTTCGTTTAACCTTATGGCTTAATGTAAGGTGCCTAAGCTGTTTGTGTCCCAAAGCTTCTTAGAGTTCTCAAGCCGCATTATTTAGCACCTCATTTTTAGCAAATCAATCTAATCGTAATACCTGGACGGGATTCGGGAAAATTCCGAAAAACTCCGTTTAAAAAGCGTAGAGACTTGCTGTTATTTTTAGGCTAAATAGTTTGGTAACCAGACTCGATGAGTTTGTCGCGTTTTAAAATTGAAGTGGTTATGTGGCTCTCACAAACTCTCATCGCACTTGTTGAGTTAGGCTTTTTCGCACAGTGAGTGTTTTTCGTTTGAAAGCGGTATTGTCTGTCGTTTAGCTGTGATTTCAGCTTTGTCATTAGCCGTTTGCTATAGTGTCAAGGCGAAATCGGTTTGTGAAGTAAGTCTTAACAAACTGCTCAAACGGATAAATAAACGCGTAGCATTGTCGGGATGGTTGGCTGAGGTGTTTAAGGTATGAGCTTTAAGTTAAGTGGTGGGATTATTTGCCGCTTAGCAGAGCGACATGCATCTTGGTGATATTAGAAAGCTTAAGGGTAAATAATGGACTATTTATTGTTTCTACTGATTTGTATTGTTGCTACTTTTTCTCCCGGTCCCGCAGTACTTTTAGTTGTGAAAAACTCAGCCGTACATGGGCTAAGAAAAGCGATGTGGGGTATTGGAGGAAATGTTGCGGCTATGATTACAATGGCTTGCTTATCTGCTGCCGGTTTGGGTGTTGTCATTTCAGCATCTGAGCCGTTATACCATTCAGTGAAGATTCTTGGAGGCTTATACCTCATCTATATTGGTATCAAGACTTGGCGCTCAAGTACTCAGGTAGCATGTATGCAACCTAATACGTTAGATGGTGTAAGTCGATATAAGTTATTGGGTGAAGCGTATATTGTTGGAGTCACAAATCCAAAGGCAGTTATCTTCTATATGGCTCTATTCCCTCAATTTATTGCCTTTGAACATTCTTTTGCAAAGCAGTTTGTTCTTTTGACTTTGACGTTTGCATTTCTCTCATTTGTAGCTCTTTCAATGTATGCAATAGCGGCTAACAAGTTAAGTGTTCTACTGATGAAAGAAAAAGTAAGTAAAGCGTTTAACAGAGCTACAGGCGGGATATTTATAGGGTTTGGGCTATCGTTAATTACGAGTAACAAAGCATGACTACTATTTCTAATGCAATAAATTGTAACTACAATCGTGATGACCAAGCAAATTTGTAGAGAAGAGCCTTTATATGACAGAATCTCATAAATCATGAGAGGTATAATCTCTTATCTTTAGCAATTTACGGATATTAATCTAGAGTGATGACTTTATCGAAGTGGTCTAAGTAAGAACTGTCGTGTGTCACAACAACCAACTTAGTTTGTGGTTCTAAGAGACTAAAAATTATCTCCCACAAACCTTGGCCTGTTTCACTGTCTAAGCCTGTTGTTGGTTCATCCAGTAGTAACAATTCAGGGGAATGAATATAGGCTCTAAGAAAACACAGCCTACGCTTTTCACCGCCACTGAGGTTCTGACCGTTACCTTGTAGTTCAGAATCTAATGTTAACCTAGATGATAGTCCTACTTTGTCTAGCTGACTTGTCAACCAATCATTATCCATCTTTTTTCCAAGGGAAAGGTTTTCATAAACACTTCCCGAGAAAACAAAATTGTTTTGCTCTAGGTAGTTAGAAGAGAGGTGAGATACGGGCGTTGGTGTTAATAAACCTGCAAGAGTATCGAGTAAGATTGTTTTACCTTGTCCACTTCTACCTATAACGGCAACGGTATTTATATTTGGTTTCGCCAACTCTTCTAGGACCTGATTCAATACTTGGCTAACTTCAGTTAGCTTCTCTTCGTGAGCTAAGATCCCTTTTAAGGCTGAAAAATCTTCACGACTTTGGTCAAGTAACCTATATACATCTAATAACCCAGTAAAAGCCCTTGTTAAACTAGCAGATAAAAGCAGCGCAGTGACGAGCTGTCCAGCATCAGAGTGTTGTTCTGGAAACAAGTAGAATATGAACAAGGTGATAATGGAAAGCGATATTAAGCTGTGTGTCGCTATAGCGACACCATCAAATACACTCCTACTGACCGCAAGAGATACAGTTGCTTGTCTATAATTTTCAAAGAATGGGCCTAGACGTTTTTCAAAGAACCCTTCGACACGATTTGATTGAATCGTACGTATACCAGAAAACACACCAACAATTTGATCGAGTATTTCATCCTCTGCCTCATTAACTCGACTGATGTGAGGGCGCCTTAGCCTAATAATTAGAGTTTTAATCATTGTGGCTATCATTAGGACAAAAACTACAAGAGTAAAGGTCAACCATCCACTAAATAAAATAATCGCGCAACCTAAGGCAAACAACTCAATGGCTAAAGGTAAACCTCGAGAGACGCTCAGGTTTATGAACTGTTCATAAGATCCTAGACCTCTTTCAAACTTACTGGCTAATGAACCAATCTCTAAGCGTTTAAAATGACTAAAGGGTTTTCGTATTAACTGACTAAATAATGTGCGTGATTTAGTTTCGACGTTGAGTTGTATCTCCTGTTCAAAAAAATATGTAAAAAAAGGAGATATAATAATAGTCACTAATGTAGATAACAGTAGATAATTTAACAAACTCCCCAAGCCTTCCAACGTGGGGGATTGAGAGGTAATATTAATTATCTGTCCGATTAAATAAGAAGGTAAAGCCAGATTTGCTTTAATTAAAAGCAAAACAGAAAAGAGTGAAAAATACTTTAGATAGGTAATTATCGGCATTACTTACGTCCCAGAGGGACGACTAGTTTCCCTTTATCTATAATGTTGAAACGCTCTAAGCCGGGTATATATGTAGATGTAAGCCAGATTTTTTCCTGACCAAATGCGGTATGGACAAGTAAGTCATACTCTTTCTCTTTAATAGAACTTAATAGACTTCCGTAATGGTCCCTAAAATCCATTGAATCTTGTTTCAGGTTAGAGAAATCCATAAGAGGTAACCTGTCTAACTTTGAAAGATCTGTAATTTGACATAGCTGATCGTATTTATTTAGAAACTCGGTTACCTTAAGATCACAATCAAGCTCGGCGTCGTCATAGTTTTCTATATTTTGAACGAGTTCTGAAAGTGCTCTTTCTATCGCATGAAATTCTGAATATGAAACTCCAGACGAGCGAAATGCCATAGGGCTAGCAGTAGAAGGCATTACACACGCACAAAAATAGGAATCGAATAGCGTAGTAGACATGATAAAAGAAACTTCATCAATATTGGGGAGAGAAAGCTGATATTTTTGCAACAGTTCTTTTGGTGGGATGATTCGATAGAATTCACCCGTATACTCAGAAAAACCTATGTACTGTTTATATAATTCGCTTAAACAATGGCGCTCGACAACTTCGTTAGCACCATGAAGCACTGTTTCCTCAAATGAAGATCCTGACGCCCAACCACTGTTGGATGTATATTTATTAAGAAAGCAATACGCATCATTTGGCTGAAGAGTTTCAATGTAAGAAGGATTAACTAAAGTTTCAGGTACAAGGTATTTTTCTAAGGATAAAATAGAGCGGTAGTTTGAGAATTTCAATAAATCATTGTCGTACTCCGTCAGAGTCTTTCCAAAGAGACATTGAGGGTGGCAGTTCTTTGATCTTAACCAGTCCTTTAACTGAACTACCTCAATATGAGAAGAAGTAAAATGATGCTTCAACATCATGTGCTCAAAAGCTTCAAAATAAGCTCCTGTTACCGCCCAACTCCCTTTCCCAGAACCACTTGACAATGGGCTGCCTGTTGAAGATGAAAGCTCCACAGTTGCTACCAGATTGTCTTCCGTAGTGTAAAGTGAGGAGTGAAGGTTGTGCTCCTTTAACCATAGTTTAATCGCCTCGACAGCTTGCCGACTAGTGAACTCACGTTCTATTGGATATAGGCACATATGACACTCCTCAAGATTTGAACTTAAGCTAAGAAGGCGAGGAAATCGCGCTCTCTGCTATTTTTTTTGGTGCTCTGCTCTGCAAAGCAAAATTCAAGATTTGGACCCGTTGGACCGTTAATTTCTGAACGTTTGTTACCCATAATTTCTTCTCCTGAAAATATTAATTTGTTTGACTGTATTAAGCTATTGACAGTCAAACAAATTTTACATCACTAGTTTAAATGTCTATTGTTTATTTATTGTTTATTTATTGTTTATTTATTGTTTATTTATTGTTTATTGCGAGAGCTAACAGGGAATTGTAGAAAGGATAGAAATATATTTATATCACCATGGAAAATTCTTTGCTTAGGTTGTGTTGTGGGTTGGTCTTATATTGACTTGATAATATCTTTACTTCCGAGGATGTGGGCATTAATGGTTTAATTATTAATAAATAATATTAAAATTTAATCCCATATTAAGAGGGTGTTTTTATTTAAAGTAATATAATAGGGGAGTATATCGGACGTTACTTACCTAATTACCTAAGCGGATTTCCTAGTCTAAAACGGGAGCAAAGTTTACGTTAACGTATTTTTAACTTAAGAGAGTAATTAAGCTCAGCCACAAGGAGGTTAGCAACAATGGTTTATCAATGGGCAGTGTTTCGTCATCAGCGTCCTATTTTGGGGGCGGGGTGTGAATTTTTTGTTGTCATACTCGCTCTTTTATCAATAGCTTTACCTCTGATATATGAAGAAAGCTTATTGATGCTGGGAATATCTTCAGGACTTGCCATCATCTGCTTTATTCTATTTTTACTTTTTGCCCAAAGTGACAAGCTCCGAAGGTCTATGTCTAACTAGAAAAATGGTCTTCTTAAAGGAAGATAAGTCCCTGTTCTTGGGTATTTAAGCCCTGCGATTCCCCATACTTTTGGGTTCTAATTATTTTACTAATTGAGCAAAGCCGCTTGGTAGTTATGATACGACAGAATCGCTTGGTGATCACAGAGAACTAGCTACCGTGTCTAGCTCGGATCTGCCCCAATCCTTCTTAGCCTTATCGAACAGACTGCCTAGCAAGTACTGTAAGAGACCAAACAAATCTAATCCGTATTTTGGGTTCTTATACAGAATTTTTCCGTGGTTCGCCTCGTAACTCTCTGTCGATTAACACAACAGGCTGATAGCAGTTGAGTTTCATAATGAATACAAGCAACATAGACGGAATGCAAAGACGGAAAAATTCCGTCTATAAACGTTAGCACGCAGTGGGAATTATGACGTATAAAATCAGAGAAAACTGCATTTTCGAACATGTTGATGTTTATGAAAGTGAGGATGAACTTCATGCTTACTTGAACAAGATCAGTGCTCCTTTCGGCTTAATGATCATGGAGTTCAATGCTCTCGAAGATGAAATCACGATTTGCCTGACTGAAATCTATGAATTGCTCGATAAATCTATTGATATAAAAGCTCTTAGTAAAATGTACAAAGGCAAACTAGACAGGCTTGTTCAGCTGTATAAGGTTCTTATTGGCTCAAATCATGAGCTAGGGGAAGCACTTACTAGTTTGGTAAACTTACTTGACGATAGTGGTAATTCAAGAAATCAATTTACTCACGCAAGCTGGTTGTACGCATCACCCTCTAAAGGGGTTGCATGCTCAAAAGATAAGGCTACTTATCGTAAATTTGAATTGTCAGACATTCAAAATACCCACAATACAATCACAAAGGCACGGGCGCACTTGATTCACTTCCACCATCGAGTAAAGCGTGCTAACAATAAATTTAAGAGAGATTCTCAATGCTTGGCGCCTTCACTTTAAGCTAGTTAAGTGTTTATGGCACAATGCTTTAGGTAAGATGTTAGCGTTGTTCACACAGATGGTCTCCCCCTGTTTTGCAAGTCAGCAGCTGCCAAATTAACGATAGATAAGAGGTTATCGGTGTTTGAAATTCCAAATTTTAAACCTACAGAGGAAGATGTGATTAGAAACTCTAAGTTAGAGACTCTCTATAATCACACCTTCGAGAAAGGTAGGTTTTTCCAAGTTATTTTCTCTGACGAAGAAGAGTTACATATTCAGTTAGCTCCCCGAACAATGATGAAAGTTGTATATCTAAAAGAAAAAGATGACATCGAAGGCATTAAGCTATGCAAGTTAGTCAGCGGTCAGGAAAAGCAAGTTATTGAACTTTCCAAGTTCAATATGCAGCAATTGAAAACGTTCTTGAATTTCATCCAAGAACTTGATTTGAAGGGGATAGCAGAGCGACGTATTAAGCTATCCGATGATTCAATGGATGTGCTTGATGCCGAGACAAAACAGAAAATAACCACACTACTCTCAGGTTCTGATGGTGGAGAAGTTGTTAGAGACTTACTGTCGCAAGGAATGATCACTACTCAGGATCTAGTGAATACGGGTTATCGGAAGTCGCAGTTAGAAATATTCAAAAAACTACTGTCTTCAAACTATCTACCCCAGTACAAAGTCGATATCGGTAAGCCAAATACAAAAGACGAGACTGCATGGCAGCATTTCTTCGCAGTGAATCAATGGATATTTGGTTATGGTTTAGACTACCGATTCCAAGGTATCTTACAAAAGGAATTTCACGCATCTGATACTAATGCGGGTGGCAGTGAAGGTGTTATTGCAGATTTCTTAATGGGTGACACTAAATTCACAACGTTTGTCGAACTTAAGTTACCTACAACCCCATTGTTTGGAACTGCTCAAAATAGAGCGCAGAGTTGGAAACTATCAAAAGAATTGATGGAAGCTTACTCACAAATTCTAGAGCAAAAAGCTAGCGGAACGCTCAAGGTTGAAACAACTCGAGATCTATATGCAGACGATTACAGCGAAATAAATCAGAATGCTTATGACTCGAAAACAGTTCTAATTGTTGGTAGCTGGGCACAAGTTGATAATTCAGCGGAGCCTCCAGGCATCAAAAAAATGAAGCGAAAAACTCTCGAACTTTTCCGTCGAGACTCTCGAAACGTAGAAATCATTACCTACGACGAGTTATTTGAAAGAGCATCATTCATTGTTCTTAATGAGCATAGTGCAAACAAATAGAACGCTGCTAACAGATGCTTAAGAGGGATTCCAACCAAAGCTTGCCGAGTTCAATGCTAATCGTTAACTCATGTGATTACGGTGTGTTAGTTTAGCTTTAGTGGTTGCGTTACTTGCCCATCAAGCGGGCGTTATATTTACAATGAAATTAAGAGGTTAAAATTGGCTAAGGTAAAAATTGGCGATAGTGTAGATCATTCAATGCCGCTATGGCGCTATATGTCACTCGATAAATTAATTCACCTATTAGAAACAGATAGTTTCTACTTTACACCTCTTGAAAGTTACAGCAATTCAGACCCGTTTGAAGGATATATACCTCAAAAAGCATTCGATTTGTTTGGAAAGATATTCGCAACAGAAGTTAAAGAGCTTCAAGAAGTTTATCAAGTATTTGAAAGCCAATGCATGACGGAGGGTACAAGCCCACCAGAGCTTCAAAAAATGAAAGAAGGCATTGACGGTTTAGGACAAAAGGTAAAAGAAACCTACAAGTTGCTACATAAAGGAATTACTGTTAATTGTTGGCATGCTAATCCTGTTGAATCAGAAGCCATGTGGAAGCTTTACTCAGATAATGGAAAAGGCATTGCAATAAGAACAAGCGTTTCTAACCTTAGTGAAGCTCTCACACATTTTGAACAAGATGTCTTGGTTCAAATGGGCGCCGTTAAGTATATGGACTTCAATGACCCTAGCATAGACGGTAGAGACTGTGTAACTGATGGGCATCTTGCGCCTTTGTTAAAACGTAGTTCGTTTAGCCACGAAAATGAAGTGAGGTTATTTGTTTCCCCTAAAGTTGATATAGAAAACCCATACATGTTCAAGGCAAAGCCCAATGTGGTTAGTGCTTCAGCAGAAAAAGTTATAGAGGCTGTATACATATCACCGTTCGCGGGTGAACCTTATACTTCGAGTGTAAAAGCCATTTGTAACAAATATAATATCCCTCATGAAATAGTTTGCGAATCCAATTTACTGAATGGGCATGAGGCTCTATTGGAAAACATCGTTGCTTGGTAAATATAAAAATTTAAGAGTGACTCAGCACTCTTGCCATTTTTGGTTTGGATTAAGTTCAGTGATTACGGTGTTCAATCGAGTATAGTGATAGCGTGCCTCACCTTAATTGGGCCATAAAACAAGGAGGTTATTGTGGAAGAAGAATACTATAAGAAGTCGGTTGAAGGCTTCGAAGTTGTTACCGAGAAAGGTAAAGATCCCGAACCATTTATGGTCTCATCTGATGGTATAGACTTTGAGCAGCTTAAAGTTACGACCCTCAAAAAATTTACGGATACAGTTAAAGCAACTGAGGAACTTTCTGAAAAGGAGCGTAGTTCTGTATTGGATTACATTTCAGATAATGCAGAATTAGTTAGTGGAGAGCTTGAATCATTCGTTAATGACCAAGAAGCAATTGTAAAAGCTCATGATTACTTAACTTCTATTTTTGTGGACTTTCCTTCAATTTCGGAGCTTGCGGATGTTTTGATACAAGTCCTTCTGAAGTTATTGGGAGGCTGACGAAATGTTTCATAACAAACGACCATGGTTCGGCTTTGCCTTACTCAAAATAATCCATGATTAACTAAATTAGCAAAGCCACTGACACGGAAATGTCCAGAGGCTTCATTAGCCTGAAATTTTACTCGTGGCACTTTTCTTTCAAAGTGCCAGTTAGCTCAGATCTGCCCCAAAATGAGTTTTGACTATTGTTATAACTCATTACAAAATCTCGTAGTAGACAAAGATTTGATGTCAATTTAAATTGTTCGAGAAAGTCTGGTGAAGATCTCACTAGTGAGTTACGCGTTTATATTTAGCCACATCAAATTGTTACAGTAAGATTGACATGTCTCATATGTATTTAGTCTCATTATGAATAATATGTACTCGCCATCTGTAGGAGTGAATTTTATAGGTAGGGTTGGCATGTTTGAAGTGAATAAAAGTAACCCTTTAGTTATTCGTTTCATCTTATGCTGATATTGCACGCGATCTAACCGTTTAAGGTAATGGATAAACTTTGTACATAAAGAATAAAAATAGCGTTACCCAACACAACGAGTTCAAAATTAGAAAGGGGCCTGATGGTGTCCACTTATTTAGCCGCCAAAATGGGCTTAACATACTTCTAGATGATGAAATCCCACCTGAGTCCGATTGGACTCTTAGTCCTAGGCAGGTTTCTATCGCACTTACTAATGACTGTGACTTGAGGTGTGCGCATTGTTATGCGCCAAAGCACCGTTCAACTCTGGATAAAAGTAGAGTAAAAGATTGGTTGCTTGAAATGGATAGTATGGGTGTGTTTGGTATCGGCTTTGGTGGAGGTGAGCCAACATTGCATGGAGACTTGATTGAACTTTGCCAGTTTGGACAAGAAGAAACCAAGCTAGCAATTAGCTTTACGACGCATGGTCATAGTTTAACTCCTGAACTAATATCTCAGCTAAAAAGTCATGTGAACTTTATTAGAGTAAGTATGGATGGAACTTACAGTAATTATGAGTCTATAAGGAAAAGATCATTTAAGCAGCTGTTAAGCAATTTAGAATTGTTGAAAGGGCGTATCCCATTTGGGATAAATTACGTAGTTAACAGTAAAACTATTGACGACTTACCAAATGCCTTGGAACTGTCCAAGGAGCTAGGTGCCGATGAGTTTCTGATTTTACCAGAGGTACCAGTGGGGTTTGGTAAAAAAATCGATGATGTAACACTAAGTAAATTAAAAGAAATTGTCGACAGTCGAAGCCTAACGATAAAAAGTATGAGGGTATCTATAAGCTCTGATTACAAAAATCAATTTGTCACTGCTATCGGTCTTCAGAAAGAGAGCGACCTGCAAGGCTTTGCGCATATAGATGCGTCAGGTGTTTTTAAGTTGAGTTCATTTGACAAGAATGGAGTTCCTATAGGTGGAGGTTCCCTCACTAATGCTTATCGTCAGTTAACAAATACTATAAGGGTTGAATTAGAATGAAAATTTGGCAGGGCTACGGTGCGGAGCACTCTTTAAATCTAGTAATCGTTGGTGCGTTCAAGGATGCAGAGAAGGCTGAAAATTTTGAGCAATTAGTATCAACGATTAGTTCTTTTCTATGTAGTGATGAATCGAATTTTGACGTGGATGCAGATAGATATGGTGATGAAGTGCTTGAGTTCCTTAGCAAGCAAAATCTGTTTTGTCTTTCACCCCAACAATTAGCGCAATTTATGTATGACCAAAGTCTCGAAAGAAAAGGTTCAAAGATAACCATATCGTCAGATGACGATCTGAATGCATTCATCTCTTTACTGATTCATGAAGGAGCGAAGGTCGAATGCTTTTCAGCACACGATTATCCTGATTTAGTTAAACAAGAGGATTAAATAGTGCTTGATTGGGCTAAGTTTGAACATGTAGCTGGAGAGCATCCTAACGCGCATGCATTTAGTTTTGAAAGCTTATGTAGAGGAATTGTCGTTCGACAATTTCGAAATCATGGGCCAATTAAAGAGTTAAAAAATCAACCAGGTGTGGAGTTCCATCTTGAGCTCGATTGTGATGACCCAAGATTGGGAACAAAAGGGTTAAAGGTTGGATGGCAATGCAAATGGTTCCAATATAAAAGTGACGGTGGCTTAACTACTGGGGCAAAGAGCCAGATTGAACACTCGCTGAAAACAACGAAAAAGCACTTACCAGATTTAAATGTATGGATTCTTTGGACACATAAAACCTTAGCGAAGGCTGACCAAACTTGGTTCTATGATTTACAAACAAAATATGGCTTTACATTACATCTTTGGAATGAAAACGATTTAGAGTCTTATCTCTCAGGCCCAGCAACAGAGTTAAGGGCTAATTATTTTGGAGAGCTGGCTCTAACACCAGATATGTTAAATGAACAGCATACGAATTCAGTGGCACCGATTAGAAGTCGTTGGATTCATGAAGTTCATCAATCTACAGACGTAGAGCGAGATATAAGAAGAGTGCTCGGTGAGCCTAGCGCATGGTCTGATATATATGCTGCGAAAGTTAAACTAGACGCTTATTTATCAACTATTTCTGAGTTAGCTAGGCATGAGGATTATGTAGATTTTTCGTCTGATTTAGAAGAGTTCATAGCCTTTTGTAAACAGGTTATATCTAGCTGTAAGGTCTTTGAGTCTACAGTGTCAGGCAGAGAAATAGGTAGAATTGCGAACTTTGCTCAATCTTCAGAGCAGACAAAAAACATAAGTCAGTTACTAAGGTTAACAAGAAGGCAGAACCTACCGCTTTCTCTTTATTTGACCAATGCTAATGCAGTTATCAAAGACATCAAGAAGCTGTTGTCAGAAGCTGTAGAACTGTTCGCTCATCAACTAATAGCTGTTATTGGTAAAGCTGGCAGAGGTAAAACACAATTAGCTGCTGAAGTTACAAGCCAAAATGATGACAGGCTAACTGGAGTACTTCTTCACGGAAAAAAACTTCGTAAGGGGGGAACGCTTGATTCTCTGGTTCAAAATATGTCCTTTGCCTCTAACGAAGTTAGATCGTTTGAATTGTTGCTTTCGGCTATAGATTCGGCGGGAGAAAGAAATCGTTGTCGAGTTCCAATAGTTGTTGATGGATTAAATGAGGCTGAAGACCCAAGAGAATGGAAGAACTTATTGGCAAGCATAGAGACCGTACTACCTCGATATCCAAATGTAGTACTCGTCTGTACATTGCGAGATGGATATCAGTCTCGAAAACATGTAGGTGCTGTCAGAGTTAATAGTTCATCAAGAGAAGGGTTTGCGCAGCAAGCGCTCCCCAATGATTGCTTTGAGTTACTGTTAAAAGGGTTTAATGACGAAGTAACTGTCCAAGCTATAGGTGCATACTTTAGATATTATAAGATTAGTGCTAATCCAATAGCGGCTCCGCAAAGTTTCTTCAGCCACCCTTTAAACTTAAAAATTTTTTGTGAAGTTACGAATCGATCAAGGAAGACTAGAGTGGTGGTTCAAAGTTTTCCGTCATCCATATACTCATTGTTTAGAGAGCAAGTCACACATATCGGAAAGACTATCTCTGAAATGACTAACCTGTCTATCAGGTATACAATTACTGACGTAGAAAACGCAGTCTACTACTTAGGCGAAGCTCTGTGGGAGGCAAACGGTAGAGGTGTTTTAGAAAGAGACTTTTTGCAGAAGTATAATCCACAGTCGACAGATTGGGACAGTAATATTGTCAACTTGCTATCTCAAGAAGGTTTGATATTCAGAGATCTGGTTCGTCGTGGAGAATATCGCTTAAGCCCAGCGTATGACCGCCTAGGTGGATACATTATAGCTTTCTATTTAATGGAGCACTATTGTCTAAATCGAGACGTATCGCTATTCAGTTCACAAGAGTTTTTAGAGAAAATTTTCGAAGATGTGACTCTGCAACATGAGTTGTCAGAGGACATCCTACATGCACTTGTCGCTATTGCACCGCAGTATAAACTGCCACACATTTGGCAAATAGTTCCTTCAACTTACAAGAATGAAGTTTTAAGTTTGTCGCATTTGATGGAACCTAATTACATTTGTGATGAAACAGTATGCGAGTTGAAAAGCTTAATACTAAATGAAGGGTTGAAACGAAAATACATTGAATCTTTAGGAGACGTACGATTCGCAATATCTCACCCTCTAAACGCAAAGTTTCTAAGTGATGTATTGTTAGACATGTCGATGGTGGACAGAGATCTTTCATGGGGAGAGTACTTTCGAAGAAACCATGATGAATTGATAAAAGGCATTCGATTTATAGTAGAGCGTTGGAAAAATAGAGAGTTTTCAGACCCCGAAATAGAAAAACTAAGGCTAATTACAACGATTTGGTTCCTTAACTCAGTCGTAACTGAGCTAAGAGATATTTCAACTGAGGCTTTAGTCTACTATGGAGTGCACAACACTAAGAGTTTCCTAGAAATTGTCAAACCTATTCTAGCGACTGATGATGAATATATATTAGAGCGGATAATCGCAGCATGTTACTCAGTAGTCAGTATGTCTTTGGATAAATCTGAAAACTTAGATGAGATAGAGGCGTTCGGCAAACACATAGTAGCTGTTTTTTTCAGTCATGATTCGAAGCACGCTACAACCAACACATTGGTTAGAGAATATGCCTCATGTTTAGTGAAGCGTGCGAGTTTGGAATCTCAAATTAATATTGGTGAATCAGAAGTTAAAGCAGCTACTGAACCTTTTGAACAAATGCCCCGAAGTCAATGGAATGAAGAAACCACTGATGGTATGAGCGGGCATTTATCTCCTCTTAAAATGGATTTTGAGAACTATACTATTGGTCGTTTGGTTAAAGATCGTAGTAATTACGACTATGAACATGAAGCTTACGCGAAAATTCGTAATCAGATACTATGGAAAGTATATGACTTGGGGTGGAGCGAGGACAAATTTGGTAACTTAGACAATCAAATTTCTTCAAACGGTTATCACAGCAGACACGAAACTTCAAAAGTAGAGCGCTATGGGAAAAAGTACTCTTGGATAGCGTACTACCAAATGGCAGGAAAACTACTTGATTCGGAACAGTTGGAGTTCAGGGGGGGAAGGTTTATAGATGGAATTGACCCTTTCTTTCCTAGTAAAAGCTTAAAAGCCTACCCTCTTAGTGAAAAAATGTACTTGGGTGATGAAGGATTAACTACAGAAGAATGGATTAACTATTCGGAAGATCCGACTCTGGGTCATCTCAGCGATTGTGCAAGTTTTGAAAATGAAAACTGGATTTTGGTTGATGCCTTGATAGTCGAGGAATCTAAGGAATCAAATCGTCATTTCTATGCTTCTGTAAACTCCTTTTTAGTTTTCGAAGAGTCGTTGAAAGACTTTGATTTTGATAGCGAGGAATCTAGCAAATTGGAGTTTCCTGAAATCGCCAAATTATCTGACGTTTATTTGGGGGAGCTTTATAGCTCGTGGAGTAAAAGCCTTGAACACCAAGTTATCAAGGAAGAAGATGGTGAAGAAGAAATAGAAGTTGAATCAAACGTGTTCTTTGATGGAAGTGCTTTTGTAAGAACATCTGGAACACATACAATGACAGTTCCTAAATATAAGGAGCATTCGCTTAAAGATTTTATCATCGAATATAGTTCGGAACATTCAAGTGGTAGTTTTTCTATGCCAATGCTAGCTTCTAGTTTTGTTAAAGAGCATGCGCTTAAGTTTGACTGTGAGCGGCTTTGTTACTTCAAAGACGGACAACAAATCTCAAAGTATATAGTTGAAGATCTAGAAGAATACTCTAATTCTCGGAAAAGATTCTACTTGGAGAAAGAATTCTTAACTGCTGCACTGAAACCTAGTGGCTTAAGAATAATAACTCGGATCAAGGGTGAAAGAAGAGTTTCTGACGTCGGGTATAATGGGGATTTTGCGTACAAAGATTTTGAAAGAATAGACTTTCTGCAAACTAATTATTGATTGGAAAGGGAATGCGTAACGCATTCCCTTTGCTATTTTTAGTGGATGATAAAAAATGGGCACTAAGATCGAGGTTTTGCCGTACCTCAGGTAATCCGTGAAATGCTAATTTAGCAAGGTCACTGACACATTTCTGTCCAACTCTGAGTCAGTATGTCGTCGCGACTCATGGCGAGTGCCAATGATGTATTTTGTAACTGGAAGCAGTTAGCTTTGTCAACAAAAGCTGATAACAAAGAGAGCCAAAGCTGACTAAATTGATTAACCAATAACTTTCAATGTTTTTGGTTATAGTATGTGTAATATAAATCCCAATAATACTTGAGTTATTTTAAATGAAACAAGAAGTACATAGGTTTGAGCTATCAATAAATAGCACTATCTCTGAAGTCTATGGTCACTTTACTAAGGCAAATAGTGACCAAAGCCTCGATAGAATGTTTGAAGGTCTTCAAAAAAAACTCAGGAAAATTACCTGCTCAGTGAGAGAGAGGGAGTGTACTCTCATTAATGTGTACATTGCATACGGCAGAAGACAAGAGGACTTTGATGGTAAAGGGAAGACTTGTAAATCTTTTCCTACAAGGAGAATCGAAAGTATAATGAACACCCACTCTAACCTTTCGCCAGAAGACCTGCTAGGTGAGGCTTTACGATCTTTAGAGCATTGATCTGGAACTTTAACGCTTTCTAAATTAGCGCATGATAGCTAAGAATATGAGCAGAAAAATTAAGAGTAATTAAACACCAGTAGGTCAAAATAATGATAGATGTAGTTTACTCTCAAGAAAATGAATCTACGAAAGAGGTCAATGTGACCTCTTTTTTGTATTGATTATAAATATGATTAACTCGCTTATTGTCCAGAGGCGTTCTAGCGCTAATTTCAGTTAACTGTAATCTCGTCATTTTTAGTCTGTATTTTGGGGGTTAAAGTGCCCCTGTATAAGAGTAACTTGGCGTTAATGTAAAAACAGTGTGGTCAAATCTACACCCCAACCCCTTCCAATAGGGGCGTTTTTCATCGATAATTTAGCCTCTTAGCGAAAACAAAGACTAATTGGAAAGCGTTCCCAAGATGCCCCTGTATTTTCAATTCTTCACCACACACCACGGCGCATTGAAATCAATGCAAATGGTTGTCTGTTAAAAACATAAAGACAATAAAAACAAGAAATTAAAGATATAATAGTCGTTTAAAGTAACGTGGAAAAATTTTCAAAAATTACACTAATTAGCCGCTTAAATTTCAATGGATAAATATATATTTTCAATGAATATTGATTGATCCCTTATATATAAAGCGATGAGAGCGTTTTATATGTCATTTTAATTGGAAATCATTGAATGTTGATTGAGCCCTTTATTGACAAGGCTTAATGGGTGTTTTATAAAATTAATTGATTGGAATTTCATTGGAATAACAATGCTTTTAATTGGGATTGAGGAGGGCAATATGACACGTTCTTATCCATTACAAAGCTCATTACGTGGAAAGTTAGCGCAAGATTTTAAGGCGTTTAGGGATAAGGAAGCGTTAAGTGATGCCGAGGCCACGCGGCAACTTTTGATGTTGGCACTGCGCATTAAACTCAATGACAGTGAGGATGATAGTCCATCGAATCGTGAGTTGATGGAAGAGATTTATCGTGTCGTTCGTGGTTCATCTGCGATCACTGATGTGGTTCATGGACAAACCTTTGATGGTGAAAAATTATTCCGAGAACAAAAAGAATCCAAACCCTTTAGGCAACAGGTGAAATCTGATATCGATAATAAAGTCGATGAGTTTCTGGCAGGCAAAAAAAAAGGGTAGTCCATTGGACACCCCTTTTTCTACCGCTCTAACTCTCTATCTAGTTTATTATATTGGTCATTGTTGTTGTCACGCTCCTGATTAAAATCAAACGTTTTTTGAGGGGAGGGTTCTTTGCTGTCGAAGTGTTCAAGCTCTTTATCTTTGATTGCTTTTGTGTGTTGATTAATATCAGTGTCCGGCTTGTTGGTTAATGAATCATGGTCTTGAGTGGGTGTGTCGAATTCCTCTTTTTGTTGATGCGTTTGTTGATGGTATTGTTCAATACCCTGTTTGATTTCCTCAAGCATATTGTCAGGTGAAACAAACTGAATATTTCTCCCTGAAAAATTGGCCATGATTTTTTCAATGTTGTTGGGATTTAAATCCGTATTGCCTTGACTCAGTACAATCACAATGTTCTGTCTGAGTTCATCGGTGGAGATATTCTGAATGTCATTCTTATGATTGACATTGATAATGTCGTATTGGCCTTGATGCGCTTGATTAATCATAAAAGCATTCTCGATTGAGGTACTGATGATGGTGGTGTGCAAATCACTGCCTTGATGGAATTGCGTTATTTGTTTGGATTTCGTGCCTAATATCCGTGGATTGATATCGAGTGCCAGATCTTTATTTCCTTGCCCGTCTAAATAAGTCACTTCAATGGCTTTTGTTTCTCCTTTTTTATCGTGAATGTTAGTTATCATCGCCGGGTGGAATGTCTTATCCTCTGAGGAATACACCGCTTGATGAAAATGAACATGGTCATTCTTAGGGTGTTCAATCCCTAATTTATTGAGGTAAGTTTCGGCTAATGTGCCTGTGAGTGGCTGACTGGTTTGTATATATTCTTTCGCTCTCTCTTCAAATTGTGCCATGTGTTTTGGCGTCGTAGTCAGTAATTGGTCATGTTTGGGGTTGGCGGTGAGTTGGTATTTATCAGGCTCATTGAGCATGTTATGGGCTTCTTGCATTGCCTCCTTATAGTTTATTTTCTTATGAATCATCATTAAATTGATGAGTGAGCCTTTTTCACCGGTGGTATAGTCTTTAAAATACCCTCGATATTCCCCCGTTAACGATACCTTTATTGCTGATTTTCCAATACCAAAGGTGAGGTAATCACGGTCTGATTTAGATGGGTTCGGTTGCCCCAAGAGGTTGATGGCTAAGCTTTCGGCGTATTTAGGGAGCGCTTGGTTGATGTGGTCTTTAAATTGGTTGTAGTTAAAATCTCCGTTTCTATTGTGATAACGCACGTCTTCATGAGGCAGGGCTTTGTCATTAAAGTAAGGGGTACTGTGTGGTGCAATGTTCTCGATGGTTTCAATGGCACTGTGTTTATTGACCTCTTTCGATAACCAGCTCTTCATCATCTGTTTTGGGCTGTCAGTAAAGAGTTTCACATGACTACTCGCCCGGCTTAAATCGATGTAAGCGCGTCTTAAGTTCGTCAGTGCGCCTTTGCCCTTTAGGGTGGTAATGACGTTCTGATACGTCGCGCCTTGCGCCATATCTGCGGTTCTGGTGTAAGCGTAATCCCAGTGGCCGTCTTTCAGTTGGTTTGGATTAAGGCTTAACGTTTGCCCCTCTTTCGACAGCGCGGTGATTTCTTCCTTGGTGGCACGGCTGATGGCGTATTCCACATTGGCTTTAATGCCTCGCGCTTTGTCGGTAAAGCGGGTCATGATTTTGTCACCGGTTGAAAGTGGCTTTTCTGATTGAACGAAGAGTGACGTGTATTTGTGGTCTTTGTTGCGTGGTAAAAATGGCTTTGTCTTACCTGTATTTACGTCTTGAAGGGTCACCACACCGTGCTCCGAATCAACGTGGGTAATGAGGTCGTACTCTCCTGGCTTGGTGCTTAAAATGAGCCCTTTCTGATAAGGCATCATGGTGGTTAACTCTTCTTTGCTATCACCTGTAGAGCGTAATCGGGTGGTGATGATGTTTTCTTGGCCTATCTCCTGTGTTTTCATCAGTCCGGCACGAATGTGCTCAGAGATGTGGTCACGCTCATTATTCGTATAAGCAATGATCAGCGTGTTTTCTCGTGTCTCGGGCGTACGGGCAAGGTAGTCCTGCGCGACAGCGTAAGGCAGCTTTTCGGTGGCGATGAGTTGCGCTTTGCTTTGGTCTTTCGCATTCTCATCGAGGGTGGAGACGATATGTTGCGTGCTACCGAGTGTATCAGGGCCTTGCTGAGAGAGTTTATCGAGGGCGCTGTCTGGCTGCTTATCTACAATGTTGTGTACGGCGCCAAGCAGTATTTCATCGTTCTGACGAAGGATGTCGGTCATGTAAGTCGTATCGATACGGCCCTGACTTATGCTCAATTCAAACGGTTTACCAGCATTAAGAGAAAGCAGCTGCTCTTTATCCCCAAGCAAGGTGGCTTTGGAGCCGCTTTGCAATACAAGGTCGGTGAGCTCTTTGGCTTGTTGGTTGCTGACCATAGAGCTTTCATCGAGGAAGAAGAGGGTGTTTTTGTACTCCTCTGGTAAGGTGATGCCACGTCTTAGGTCGGTCAGTAAGCTTTCTAGCGTTTGCGCTTGTAGTCCTTTGCTTTCCAGTTCGCTGACGGCGGCGTGCGTTGGCGCCAGACCAATCACTTGCGAAGGTGGCTGGTTACTGGCTTGGATGGCGTGTTGAATCAATTCAAGGTTGGATTCGAGCAGGGTGGATTTACCGGTGCCCGCCAAACCTTGCACGGCTACAAAACTGTCTTTGGTCGTTGAGATAAGGGTGATGCCGTCCTTTTGTCCTTGGGTAAGGCGAGGCTGTGCATCGAGATAATGTCTGACTTGTTGGTGGGTGGCAAACGGCTTGTGTTGATTTTTCCCTTGATCAATGTTTTGTAAAATGTGTTTTTCGGTATCGAGTGCCGCTTGGGTGGTCCAGCGTGTACCATCGCTGTATTCGGCAGAGAGGACGTCACTGCGTTTGGCGAGCTCTGTTTCAATTTGCTCTTTGATTATCGGTTGATTGGCCTCTTCAAAAGCGTAACGGATGGCTTCGACGACTAACTCTTTTTGTGTAAACGCCGCTTCTGTTTCAGAAAGATGACCCAGGGCAAAGTTCAACGCTTTCTCTTGCAGTGGTGAATTGTGCTCTTTGTTTAAGAGAGTGAGGGCTTGCTCGATGTCGCTTTTGACTGTGGCGGCGGTGGTTTCAGAGAGGTAGTGGTCGTTGACGTTTTGAGTCTGCATGACTCGCTCGATGGCAGAAAGCTTCACTTCGCTTTTCTCAAGCGCGGCCTGGGCTTTATCGGGGTTGTCGGTAAACACATCGATGCGCGCGCTTTTCTCGGTCAGCTCGTGAAAGAGTGCTTTCGAGAGCGTAAAGGCTTTGCCTGAAAGGAGGGTGTGCGCCCTTGGTTCGATATGACTGGCGGTATGGACATAGTCGTATTGTAGTGGTGCGTCTTTCAGGGCTTCAACGGGGATGGTGTTCGATTCGCCCTGCGTGTCCGTTAACGTTAGGGTTTCTTTAGAAATATCCGTGACTACGTAACGCTCATTGGCGTTCAACTCAGATGGAAAGTGCTTACCGGTGGTCATGAGGCGTTCACCTTGGTTAACTTGCAGCGAGTCAGGTTTAAAGATCTGCATGTTGAGGGCTTTGAATCCGGCGGAAGCGGGATCGAGGGTGTATTCTTGTCCATCGGTTTTGCTCAGGACATGGAGTCGATTGTTTGCCTTATCCGAGGTTGAAACCACTAACTCTTGAGGTTGTCCGTCTTCCCAATGGCGAAGGGTCATACCTGGCTTGTAATGTTGCGCTAACTCCTGTTGGGGCTTAGACAAATAATGAGGCTGCTGAGTGAACAAGGTGATACCGCTGCGGGCAAGTTGACCCTCGTTCTGCAGAGAGGTACGGATCGCGTCCGTCAATCGTCGTTGTTCAAGGTGAGAAGTCGCCAGCACTTGTGTGTCTTCTTTGTTTGGTAAGTGGGTATACGCTCTAGCGAGGGTGCGTGTATCGCTGTTGTGCAAGGTAACCTTACTGTCTATCTGTTTGCTGTCTACCCAAGAGTGCGAGACGACGTTGCCTCTGCGATAAAGCTCGATGGCGTTATAAGATTTAAAACCTTGGCGACTGGACGTGTTGTTCAGCAAGATGACTTTGCTACCCGATCCCTTAGCTTTTGCGTTTAAAGCCATCAACTCATTGGCGCTCATTTTGTGGGCGCTGTCGACAAGAAGGATGTCTTTGTTGGTCATAGGGACGTCTGAGTGCAACAAACTATGGACAGAGTGGCGCTGCTCTTCTTGAAAACGGTGTTTTACCCAGGTGGCGACCGTATGACTTTCACGTTGGATGGTTTGGCTATGACGGTGTTTGTCTTTGGCGTTTTGTGACACTAAGTGGACACGTTTGCTGACATGGTTGCCGACGTTCAAGAGGTTTTGCGCGATTTGTTCACTGTTGCCAAACACATTAACCACATGAAACTGCTTGGTGGACTGGTAAATGTCCGCCACCTTTTGGCGGTTGCCTTGAGTGAGGTTTAATTTATCTAACGTAGCGTCATTGACTGGCGTGCGCATATGGCGCGTCCGCCCTTGAGTGGCCTCCAGGAGGGCTTGTTCGGTTTTCAGCATGGCTTGAGTGGTGTATTGACCTTTCTCTGAAAGAGGGATAAGTGCCCCATCTTTAACCCATTGGTCAGCGACCACTTTAAGGTCAATCGCATTGGCTTGTACGCCGCCTTTGGTAAACTCGGCCGCGGCTAACTCTATGACCTTTTCCAGTTTTAATGCCGTGTTGTATCCCCCTAAGTGTTCAATGGCGCGACCCAACGCGTCTTTAGCGATTTCTTCAGGGTTATGTTCTTGTGGAGTGATCCCCAGGGCGTTTTTAACCAGTTCTTCGGGCTTATGTCCTGCGTTGCGCACCGTTTGTTGCCAATGAGCATTGAGCGTTGCCTCACTTTCGTAGGTTTTGGACTTGCGCGTATCGAGGTTGGCCACGTCTTTTGCCGCGCGGGATTCAAAGCCTAAATCTAAGGTTTGTTGTTCTATTTGTTGTGAGCGAGTGGAGAAGGTGTCGATTAATACTTGAGGAACGCCTTCAACATCAAATTGACCATTGCCGAGGGCTCGCGTTGTATAGCCTAACTCTATAACTTCTTTAGCCAATTGGCTCTGGTATAAAATACCGTAGTATTTTTGGAAGTTGTAAATGCGCTCGCCTGTCCCATTGATGACGCCGCCTTTTTGTTTGAGAGAAGAGGCGAGTGTACGCAGTTGCCCTTCTTTGTCGCGGGTCATGTTTGCCGTCAAGGCATGGGAATGGAGTTGTGGATCGTTTTCACGACTGGTTTTATGGCGCACGACCGCAAAGGCCATGTTTTCGGTATTGTTAAACTCACGCCCCCCTTCTTTGTTAATCGATACGGCTTGTGCTGCGTCTGTCTCTAATTGAGATAGAGCAAATTTGACCGCGTCATTATGTGCATCAATAAGGCGAGTATCCCCGCCAACGAGTGCGAGCGTGCTTAATCTTTTTGGTGCTGAAAAAGTCAGGTCAAAACCACATTTATGGTCGCCCCGTTTACCCTTGATGGTTTCATTGCCTAGGTGTCCAGATAAAACGGACTCTAACGTTTTTTGGTCAACCGGTTTACCGATTAGGCCTGCTTCTTCGGCTAACTGACCGTGCCAAAAAGTGTTGTCATCGGTACTGCTTTCTTTGAGGTAGTAGTTGTCGTTACTGTCTTTTTCGAGTGACGTATTAAGGGTATTTGGTGTGTTTTCTTCGTTTAAGTAATACTTGGCGGCGCCAGAGGCGGATTTAAGAGGGCTGATGGACATCATAAGGTATTCTCCTTTTGTTGGGGCGCAGCAAAGCCGCCACGTCAGCGAAATGCCGGTGATTTGGATTTGGTACGAATGGGTTAGTGGACGGCGTTGATGTGAATGAAAGGGTGGTAAGGGTTCTGACAGGAGAGGGCAAGATTGTATGTTTCTCTAAGTGGTCATGGACGTTTCATATTGTTTGGTTAATCGTACATCTCGCCCGTTTCTACTTGTGTCATGGACGCCTCTTCGATTTCTCGCTGAAGTTCACTTCGTGTGTCTTCTGCGAGCTGTTGGTTTTGGGTTGCGTTGGTGGTCGGTTTTTTCTTTTTCGAGGCTTTGGCAAGGGTTTGTTTTTGGCGGGCTCTGGTTTGCTGCTGCTCTTCTTCGTTTTCGTACGTACTTTGCTGAATGGCAAGTAATCGGTTTCTTTGGGTTTCATCGAGTTCATGCAAAGCAATTAATTCATGAAAAATTAAGGCTTGATCGATACTCTCCATTGCTTTCCCTCCGAGTATGCTGCGTTTGATGAAGGAGGGTTGGAGATTGCTGATGCGATCGTATTTCAGTTGCAGTTTCGTGATGAGCATGGAGTTAGGCGTGCGCAAGTAACACTCTAAATCCTCCAAACCTTGGATTTCCGCTGGAGATACCACCGGACGCGTTTTGTTTTGATGGCCGAGTGAGACACCGTCGCGCAGTGCGTTCGCACCGTAAGAGATATTTTCTCGTGAGATATCGATTTCTTGATCACCAAGGTCCTCCGAGGAAATGGCGGCCATCGCTTTTGAAGGGGCGCGGAAGAAAAAGCGCGTGTTGAGCAAATCAAAAATGACTCTGGCCGCATTGCGCCCATAAGTGGTTTCTAATTGAGCGTAAGATTGCAACCCCAGTAAATAACACCCCCCAAATTTACGCACTTCAGAAATAATGTGTGTGAGTTCAGGCAGTTTATGTAACGTAGGCATTTCATCGATGATCACCCAAATTCGGCGGTCGTCATCGGGCTCCATTCCTAGAATGGCGTTGGAGGCAATCGCCAGCCACATCGAGATCAGTGGTCTGAGGGCGGTGTGTTGTCTTGCATTACTGGATAGGAACAGAAACCCTTGTTGTGATTCGTCTTGTACCCAATCTGTGATCGAAAATGGCGCCCGTTTACGGTGGCCTTGTGCGTCTTTTTCATCCAAACCATGTAAGTAACGTAAGGACTTAATGTAAGTCGCTAGGACTGATTTGATGGAAATAGCCGTCTTCTCGATACTTTTCGAGACCAGTGAGCTGGCTTCGGTGTCTTTTAAGTGTTCACCGAGAGTCGAAAGCTCGGACGTTAAGATAATGTGCAGCAAATTTTCAATCGTACATTCGTGTTTGTCATCGATCATCATTTGATAGGTGGTTGCCGCGAAAATGGTTCGTGCGGAGTCTACCCAAAATGGGTCGCCTTCACCGTGTTGCGGAATAAGTGCGGCCGCGAGGGATTCAAAGTCTGGCGCCTCTTTGGCATCACTCCAAATATCCCACGCTGCGCAACGTTCATCGAAGGGATTTAAAATCACGTCTTTGTGCGGCTCATAGAACTTACTGACAAAATCGCAGCCTTTATCGTAAATAATGGCCTTGTCTCCGCGTGCTCGTATCCAACGTAAGAGCTTGCGAATCGCAACGGACTTACCTGCCCCCGTAGTGCCGCCAATCATCAGGTGTTTGACTTCAAATCCATCAACAAAAAGCTTGTGACCATCGAGCGCAAAAGGGGAGAGTTTTTTCTTCTTTTTTAGCTCTATGGTGACGGCTTTAGGCTCAGCCAATTGAAAGCCTCGAATGTGATTATCTTCGCTCTGCTTCTGCCCTTTTCTCTTAAACCAGTGGTTAATCATCATAAATAGCACGGTGGAAGCGGCCACATAGACCAATAGGCCAACAAACAGGGCTTGCAGCAATTCTTGGTAGCACTGTGCCAAGATGGGGTTTTGCAGTTGTTGTCCAAGGGTGCTGCTGTAGCGTTGCTCTTCCCATTCGACCACCACGTTGTGCTCTAAGCTAAAACCTAACTTGTTGAAAAGCTGAAATAGACTGTAGTAGTAGGCACCCGTGAATGTGTTAGTCGAGGTGATGAAGTAGGTGGTGAGGATTCCCAGTAAGGCCGCGAAGATATTGAGGTACTTGATTGTGGTCACGTTCACTTGCCACCACATACGAATGTTGTGAAAAGTGATTTGACCACCACGAGTCGTAGACATAGAAAAACTCCTTGTGAAGGAAAATAAAAAAGCGCCCACACTGAGTGAGGCGCTTTTGTTCGGTAGAATGAAATCAGGAATAAGGTGACAGGTTACAAAGGAGGTGTATTACGAGTGCCAAGGCTAAGGGACGACAGAATCGTTTGGTGCTCGCATTAAGATTGACCAGTTTCAAAACGTTTTTGGACAAAAATCATTTTCAGAAAATCGAGCATTAGCAATTCATGAATAACTTTTTATAAGGCAAATTAGCCAATTAGTGCGTCTTCGTACAGTGCGCACTTTGTCTGCTCATTTTCAATGATGCATATCTTATCGGTGCAGTGCAACCTCTTGTATTTAGAGGTTTTATCTGTGAAGTATCGCGAAATGAGTAAGAATTACATTTTTCGAGAATTAGAATGCCAAATGACTAAGGAAGAGGTCGCTGAACTCTGTTTTAAATCTGTGAGAACTGTCACAGGTTGGGATGAGGGAAATCCAATACCGCCTGAGTGCAAAAGGCTGATGCGAATGGTCAAAGGGCGGGAACTAAGTATCAGTGAAGACTGGGAGCAGTTCAAAATGTTATACGACAGTATGGAACTGCCGACAGGCCAAGTAGTGAGGCCACAACAAATATTGGCAGGGATTGCACTCCTTGGAATTCAATCAGAGCTAGAGATTAAGACCTCAACACACTTACTTGGCCTTGCGAGAGCAATAGCGAATATCAAGAAATAGTGTTAGGAAAGTATGGTTTCTATAGCTCGAGTTCAGACTTTAATAGATGAAATTAACTGGATGTGATTTTTGTTGGTAGAGTAGCTGAGACTGGAACGTTGAAATTCCTTGTTTAAGTAGCCAGTCCTCCTTTTTGGTCATATCAAGGAGAAATAAGCCGAATCTTTATCGAGAGGGTTCGGCTTAACCTATTGGGTGATATGGAATTAAAGTTTAAAGTCTTGGAAGTCTTCCAACTCATTCAAATCTATTCTTGCGCGATTCGAATCCATTTTACGCTGTGAACGTAATTGTTGTCTTAGCCCTGCGAATTGGTTAGAAGTTGGCCCTGGTTCTGATAGTTTGACCTTAGAACTTTTCAGAGTTTCATTTTGACTTTCAATGTATTGGACTTTTTGCTTAACCAATTCCATACCGTCAATGACTGTATCCAGCTTCAAGGACAATAGCTTTGATTCCTTTTCCTCAGCTGTAATATCGGCTTTCGGAAGTTCAGCAGGTCTCGCTAAGTCTAACAAACGAACCAATGAATTTATTTCAGACTTATTGTTTCTATTCTTATATGTTTGGACGAGAGTTTGAGACAGGTTCTCAATCGCTAGCTTAACATTTCTATGCCTCATGTCAGTGTGGTATTGACAGTATCTCAAACCATTAATGTCGAACGGAGCTATTGTTTTTTCGTCTTTCAATAGGACTGTTGGCATATCGAATGCCTGCCTCATACCTAACTCATAAAATACATTTGGGTTTTTCGCGCTCATATCACATATAGCAATAGGTGAATCAATAACCTTCTGTAGGATATCTAATTGTATAAGGTTAGTACCCTTAGTTTCATCAGCCCTTACAGGCACCATATCTGCGGCTTCGATCGCTGGACAAATAATATCTTCATATACCAATTGGAAATGTTCTTCGTCATAATCTTGCTGCGAAGATATGGGCATAATAACAAAACAATTAATCTTCTCTTTTGCCATTTTTAAACCTTAAAACTATAGAATAGAAAAGGGCTCTATTGAGCCCAAACATTAAGAAGAACAAATCGCTAGCCTCTTGCTGTCCTAGATTCTTCATCTTCCCTAACTCGAAATCGCCAATACTTTCCAGAAGATACCCATACAACTGTTTTTTCGTTAAGTTTTTTAAACTCATTTAAAACAGACCTAGATAGAACTTGGTTGCCATCGGAGTTTTCTCTTAGATGCTCTTCAAAGTTGCTTTTTACCAGCATGTCTACAACATCATCTTGATATATGCAGGTATCTTCATCGAGTTTTGATTGCATCCAAAGAGCAACTTGAATAGCCTGCATTTTTTAACTGTCCTTTTTAACCAACTCGAGAGAATCAGCAGGAAAAAAGCCTTGTTCAAGCTTCTTACCTGCAAACCACTGACACTTGTAACCGTTTACTTGACTGAAAATATTTACAGCCATGTCTGGCCCACCTGATTTTAGTCTAACAATGTCACCAACTTTAAAGCTCATAGCAAACCTCTCTACAATATGTAAGTTTAAATTATATACCTATCATACATGTGGTCATCTGCGCGGATATCAAGTAAGTGACTAAAATTAAATGATTTTTGATATAAGCAACAATAGTGAGAGGGCTAGTTGATTCGGTGGGACAACAATTATTTCTATCATGATGAGTTAAAAGCATGAAGAGCATGTAATAGTCTGACTTTCATCTAACGCGAAGAAATGTGTTTAGTTGGGTAAGTAATGTTTTGTTGTGGGTTTGCAACCTTTCGCTTAGGCCCTGAAAAGAAAGAAGCCGGACTCATGAGTTCGGCTTCTTTTTATGACTGAAAGTAGTGTGTGCGGGTGTGATGCGACGTTTTTAAGAGAAATTTGTCATTTGAGATTTAAGGGAGAAAATAAAAAAACAAAGCAAAATAAACTATGGTTATGAATATCCAAAATACCACATTACTGGCCATAGCTGACAACTTTGGAACTCTAATCTTCAGTCGATCTAATGCAGGGCTATGTACTGGCGTATGAAGATGCATAAAGGCATAACTGTTATCTAAAATTAACTGGTTACAAAGAGCATTTGAGTCAGTAACTTTTTGTTCCAAAAATAAATTCAAAGCTTTAGCGGAATTCTTGTCGTCCTTTGAGGGGAGCATTGTCAGGAGGTTTTTTACTCTCCTTAGCTCATTTTCAGGAAGAACCTCTAGGCCGTAGTGCTTGAGAAGTTTGCGGTATCTTTTCAGTTGAGAATGTATTGTTAATGAACGTTTAATGAAAGCTCGTCGTTGTTCCTCTGTCTTATCATTATACTCAGACCAAAACTCAACTGAGGATTCGAATGTTTTGTCAATTAGTTGATTTAGCTCATTTAAGCTCGATTTCGATTCATTCCTTGAAGTTATGTATTTTGTACTGTTTAAGATTACGAACCAACCAACGAATAAAAACAAAAATGAGAACGTTGCGGAAACTAACACACCGTAGTCTTTTAACATCTCAACCATGCATTAAAATTCTCTTGTGTATATCGTTTTTTGCTTCGGTTAAATAGTATTCGATTTCATCCAACCAATCTTGATGATCAGATATAAACGTTATTCTCTGCTTAACTTCATCATAAGTCATATTTTCTTTACGAATCAGGTTTGCGAAAGCCTCTACGACAAATGAAGAACCATACTCGTCTTCAACACCATCAAGCTTTATGATCAGGTTATGACCTTTTTTCAAAATAGGCATGATGTAATCTGTGCGGTATTCCTCACCGTTACCATCACCATCATCAATGTAACGACCATAAGGCTCTGTCGTATATTCAGATACGGTTAAAACTTTAACATCAGTCATAAAACCTCCTAATAATAAAGTGTCCATTCTATCATTGTACCATGTAATTGGTTTGCCAGTTGTCCGCTGGTAACCATATGCTTATCTTCTCCTGTAACTTCAAAGGTATAACTTCCACTATTACTGATGACATATAAGATATCATTACCTTTCAACTTGTTAAAGATTAATGGTTTCATCATATCAAAAGAACCTTTACCGCGTCCTTCCTCTCTAGTTCCTGAGACCTTTCTTGTCATAGCATGTGCAATACACGAGCTATCGGATACGTATTTAAAATCAGGAAATCCTTTCTTTATGCTAGAAACGATACCTTGCCCCATATCCTGAATTATAGTTGATAGATAGCGACCATTCTCATCTTCATTTATGTAGAAGTAACAGAACCATGTGACGACCTGGTTTTGTACCTGTGAAGGATAAGCGTGATGATGCACATTTAAGAGAGTTTCTCTCATAGCCAAGTTTAGCTTTTGAGGAAATGGTGAGACTCCGCATCTCTTTTTTATCTCTTGCATTAACTTGGGAACGTCTTTGTTGGTTCCGCAAAGGAAGTCGGAGTTTTGCCACATCTTCTTTACTTTTTTTACGCCACCTGACTTCAATGCTGTGTGCATACCTGTTTTATCGAACATATCCCGTAGCTTTTTATCTTGAGGTAGCTTTAGTTTGAAAAAATTGTTGTCGATGTTCAGTTGGTAATACATAAATATCGCAAAAAGGTGATTTGCAGCTGCTGCTGACATATATGTTAAAGAAGAGAAGTCAACAGTAATTTGCTTAGTTTCAGGAACACAATAGCTTTTCAAGACTGAAAAGAAGTTGAGTGTAATATTTTGATGTTCTTGATCATATAGACACAAGGATGTTGGAGCCTGAAGTTCATATGAGTTCAATGTGGGGTACCGGTTTTTAATAGTAGCTTGATATTAATAGATAAAAATGGAAATAACATCGAATTTTTTTGGAATTGGGAACTGTTGATAGAACGTCGAATTTACCCCCGTGATACAACACGGGGATTAACGACGAACAGCATTAGAAGAATGGATAACTTTTGGTAGGGTAAACCAACAGCCTAAAACTGCTTTTGTACAGGGCAAGGGTATTGCTCTTTGAGAGCGGCAACAAGGTAGCTTCCGATAGAGCCCGCAAGCCTATTATATTTTTTTACACGAGGATCATGCTCAATTTGGTTATTGATAAGATCCATTAGCTCTTTTGTTTTCCAGTTATATAAAGTGTCGCGATTGGCTGCATCTTTCATGGGCAAGCAATAATCAATGCGCTGATCGCGAGCATCTAATCGAGTGGTATAAAAATCTACCGTATCTGCAGCAGCACGAACGGTGGCTAATAAGTATTGATACTCTTGATTATTCGTCTTTTTATAATACTCCAAGTAATACGTCATAGAGGCTGGATTGTTTTTACTGCCTGAAAGTTCATCAAAACCTTGTGCCGTAGCTCCTGAAAAAGAGCACCATGTGAATAAGCCTAATACGATCCATTTCATCATCATTCTCTCCATTTAATACTGTGTATAATACTAGGTTGTTTTGATACCTTACTTGGGTTGCTCAATAATTAACCATTATTTATAGTTAAGTTCGGGTTTTGTCCTCCTCATTCTCTGTTGGCTGCAAGGTGGAAGGTGGCTCCACACGGTTACTGGTGCCCTCAAATTGTTCACGTGTCTCCTCCACGATTTGTGAGTGGTTGTCTGGGTTGTAATAACGCTCAGTGCCGCCGCGCTGTTCATGCTGCTCAATCACCGTTTGGCTGGTGTTGCCTAGAGCTTTACCTTTGTATTGTTCGCCCACCATCGTTTGCCACTCGGCTTGGGTCGGCTCAGGATTAAAGGTTTGTTCGTGCTCTTCTTGAGCGGGTACGCTGGCGAGCACAAAATCTTTAAACGTGTCGGTTGTTTTAAATGCTTCCCATTCATTTGCTCGATCTTGGCGTGATTTATCATTACTACCGGTAAGAATCTGCTTTGCTCGTCCTTCTTCAGATTTATATTGCTCCTCCACAAACGCTTGGAATGGTATTTCCAGTTTCTCAATCAGGCTCGCCACTTGACGATGCTCTTGGCTGTTGACTTGACTGAGTGTATCGACCTCTTGTTGAGCTTGTGTCGTGGACGTTATCAAACCTTGTGTCTCACCAAAGTTAGCCGTAAAGCCAGTGGCGTAAGTGCCCATCTCCGTATTACGTTCATCGGCCGTGAGGCGGTTGCTTGCCTCAATGGTTTGGTTGGCACCAGAGCGGTAGGATTCGATGGCGGCTTGTATTTGGCTTTGTTGTTCGTTGCTCATGCTGCTGAGCGTTTCGCGGTCTTCCTGGGTCCATTTTTGTCCCGTGGACGCGTTCACACTCCCATTCAACCCTACGGCGTCACCGAGTGCGCCGCTTGACAGTCCAGCGTTCACGTCATAGCCACCGTACGCAGAGTGTAAGAAGGCATTGGCTTTCTCATGGCTCCATCCGGTTGCTGCGATGACTTGTTCTGTCGCTTGACTCACTTGCTCTAAGCCTTTTGAAGCTGCGGCAGTTGCACCGTGCCCATGAGTTAAACCGTAACCTTGGATTGACGAATAACTCTCTTTCCAATCGGCCATCAGTTGAGTGCCACTTTGTGTGCTTTGCGACAAGGCCGCTTGTTGTGTCGAGAGGTTGGATTGAGCATTGGTGTGCAAGTCTTGCACCGCTTCACTGTATTGACTGGTTGATGCGACGTTCCATTGGAAATTCGATGCGGTAGGGCTGGTGTCATACACGGTGGTATCCCCGTATTGCGTTGAAAGCATACCTTTAGTGTCTTGGGTGGTGGTACCGTGCTGTTTCAACAGGGTCGACGTATCAAACTTATTGCCATTGACGTTGTTAAACGTGTGGGTCTGCATTTGCGTATTACCGTGGCTGATGTCACCGCTTGAGGCCGCGGCTGACGTGCGGGCATTGGTTTGGTTTATCATCCCCGCCAGTTGGTAGTTTAAACTGCTCATCATGGCCGCCGCCCCCTTGGTTAACGCCAACGCAATCGCGGGGGTGGACATCATCAAGTAACCAGTGATGGCGGCGTAACGCGTGTTGACGTAATCAATGCCGCTCATGTTCGAGAGGGTAATGCCGCGTAACCCTTGTGTCGCGCCCTGGGTCGCCCCTTCTAAGAACCACATCATGATCGTGTTGAGGATGGTGAATATCATTGGCCAAGTCGCCAGATAGAAAAAACTGCCCACATAGTTTTTAAGGACAGGCAACGTCATATGTGGCAGTAAGGCAATGATGGCAATGATCGCCCCAAAGCAGACAAACAAAATCACCCCTATCGAGTGCATCATCGGAATGAACTCTTTGGCTTGCAGTCCAATGTTGGCCCACATGGTTGTCGTTTGCATTTGGTTGGCGGTGTAGGCGTAGTTGGCCGCGATACCTCGGTGCGTGTTTTCGATGTTCCAGCGCGTCATGTTGATGACCATGTTCTGTTTTAAAATATCGACCGCGCTGTTGCTGACCCCAATTAAATCTTGGTGGCTATTCTCGATGGCGTTTCTTAAAAACGTTGATTGGATGTTGCTCTCTCTTCCCAAAATATAGGCGCCCAGTTTATTGAAGGTTCGATTGGCTTCTTCGTCAAATTGTTGAGTGATTTCAGGAAACGCGTCGCGGCAGGTTCTGTATTCACCCTGGTGGTTATAGAGTCCACGAATGGGGGACATCGATTTTGTGGCGAGAAAACCCAGTAAATCCGGTGCTTGCAGGATGTTTTGCATGGAGTACTTTTTGTTAATTCGAATGTCTCCGACGATGCAGTTGTGATAAAAGTCTTTCCAATAGCGTTGCAGATCAACGGTTTCGGCGTTGGCGCTGCGAAGCAACGTGTATAAATTCGAACCAAACACCATGCCCGAGGAGCTGTAGCTTTCATCCTCTGTACTGCTAAAGACGATTTCAATGCCTTCGGTTAAGCCTTGCATGAACGTGGTGGCCGCCCAACCGGGTATCGCGACGATGTAAGGCACGTTATTCACGTAATAAATGCGCATGGGATCTTGCGCGTCATTGATATGGACGGTGGCTTTCATGCTGATAAGAAAAGTAGGGATAGCCAAGTAAATGAACATAAAACGCATCACATGTTTCGCGTCTCGATAGATAAAAAACAGAGTGGCACTGATGATAAAAGCCAGTTGTAAGGCGATTTCGATTAACGAGCCAAAGGTGTTGGTGGTAAAAAAAGTGGCGACAGCGTTCAAGGCTCGTTGTAATTGAGGGCCTGCGCCATAGAGATAAAAGTCTAAGGTCATGGGGGATCTCCTTTAATGGCCAAAGGTGAGGTTCGATAGGGTAGCGTCACTGGCCGCTTGGCCAAGGAGCTTTCGTTTGCGTTTTAGGCGCTCAGTGAGGGCTAAGTACGCGTTCAATTTTGTTTTGTGACGGTCTCGAAGGGTTTGTAAGTAGTCCCTTGCCCTGTTGATGCCTTCGAGAGTGCGATTGACGTCGGTTGGGTTCACCGACGCGAGGTTGGTCATGGATTGATTGACGATCATCAGCATGTTATTGAGATAGGCATGCAAGAGATCGGCGGCAATATTTTGAGCGTATAGATGGCTTTCCGGTTGCAGGTTGAGATGCGCATCATCAATGAGCATCGCCAAGATAGGAATGTCACTGAGTTCAACAAAACTCTTCTCGGATTCGGTGATAGGTTGGTCAGATTGTAAGTGGGCGTAGAGCGTATCAACGGTGTGGCGCACCTTGGCGTTAAAGGCTTGGCTTTCACTTAGGCTTATGGCGCTGAGGCTCATCGAGAGGCAGGTCTCGGTGTTTTCGCATCGATACACCTCCAAATTCCCTCCGGTCAAAAGGGCGTTAATGGCGGTGTCGTTACCCACTAGCATGGCCGGAATGTAGCTTGGCGTCCCCTGCGCGTCGTAAATGACGGTACCAGTGAGGCTTACGATAAACTCGGCGACCTCTTGGTTGTCTTGAAGGTAAGCGCTTTTCATGAGCGCATCCCACACCACATTTAGGCTCACTTTCACGGCGTGCGCGGTGGCATCGTCGGTGTTGCCAGCCAGTGTGCTCTGGTTGGTACGGGCGTTGCGACATTCGTGTTGTGCTTCTAACCAATCAGCGAAAGCGTTGCTTTGCGTGCCTAGGGTGGCGCAGGCATGACGCTTGGCTTCCCCATCGGTAAAGGCCGCTAAACCCGAGACCGCCGATTGCGCTACTTGGCAAGAGTTCATCGAGGTGGTGAGGAATTGGTCAGCAATAGCCTGCAGTTTGTCCCGATTTTCTTTGATGCTCGGCGCCCAAGTTTGCAGCGCTAAGTCCACCGCGAAGGGCACGGCGTTGGCAATGACGGCTTTACCAAAAGACACCAGTTGATCCGAATTAATGTGAGAAAAACCGCCCATAAAAGCATCAATGCCTCCGCATCCTGCGCTGACAGAAGGCAAGGTGATGGCGGCCAATTGAATGTTTTTGATGTTGGTGCGAGCAAACAAGCTGCCCGCATTATAGTAAGTGGCGGATTGGCCTTGATAGGCACTTGGGTTCGTGATGTTGCGGCTAAAACTGCTGTCATCCCAAAAGCTGTCCATGGCGTCGCCCAGGCCGCCCGCATGAAGTGAACCGGCAATACTCATTAAGAGAGCCAGGAGGGTAGGTCGCGTCATTGTAAACTCTCCATTATGGTGACATCGGCGCGCACGGCTTGGTAGCTCTTAAGCAGCTCAGTGTATGGAACATTGCCTTCACTCAAACGCACGTACTTACCATTGCTGACGTTAATTAAGAACGTGGCGGGCGTAATGGCGTGTTTGAGCTCCCCAAAAAACGCGGCGGTGATGTCAGAGGTCGTCGGGATAGGCGTGATGTAACCGGGTATGGGCTGTCCGTCAAAGGAGAAATCGTACACAGGTAATTGGGTGGTTTGCTCCAGTCGCTTCATGGTCGGGGCAAAATGGTGGCACTCAGGGCATTGACTAAAATGGAAGAAGACCAAAGCGTACTGACCTGTCATCACAGGGCGAGTTTGCGCTTGAGCGAATGAGGGTGAGGCGAGCATCATCAGCACACCCAGCAATAACGTGCGAAGGAAAACGTTCATAGGGGGCTCCTTAATTTAAAAGTCGCTGTCTTGATAATCGGTCGCGACGTTGTGAAAGCGAGAGAGCAAGTCTTTTTGTGAAATGAAGCCGTAGGCGAGGGGCTTGAGTGCTTTGGTGTGAACATTAGCCAGCATTAAAGCCGGTGTGTAGCGCACCTGTACACGCCCTGTCTTATCAATACGGTTTTCATTAATCGCCTCAAAGGTCTGACCGTCTTTGCTGATCCCCACCAGTTCGATGTGGTACCGGTGGGCAAAGTCTTGGATGGAGGGCGCCAGAGTCTGAGATAAGGCGTCTTGCCCTTCGTAGATGAAGTAGAGGCCCCAACCTTCTTGCACCAATTGACGCACAGTGGCTTCGTTTTTGAGCTGGAGACCTTGATAGTACGTCGCTCTTGCGGCTTGCTCTGTGGGGCGGTCTTTGGTGTACGAGTATTCGGGGTGTTCGTTGATGAGCTTTTTGAAGGTCATGCCCGTTTGAGTGGTTTTGCCATCGATGAATTTTTTCAGCTTCATCAATTTTAGATTTTTCTCTTCATCGGTTGGGTTAATCGTGGCATCGTTTAACGCTTCCTCAAATGTCCGGTGGAACCATTGCATCTGCTCGGTGGCGCTCATCACAGTAGACACGCTATTGGGTGGCAGGCTCTCCTTTTCTTTGGGGGGCGCTTTCGGCGCTTTGACCTCGTTATACCAGCGCCAGCCTTTGGGGGGCTCATTGGCGAAACTGTGAAAGGCAAACACAGACAACAACATCAACGGTAGGAGGTTGATTATTAATCGATTAACGGAGTTGTTCACCGTTTTTGTGGATATGTCCTTCATGGTGTGACCTCATTACTGCCAGAAACTCAGCATCTTGTGGGTGCGCGTGTGAAATAACATCCAAAGTGTTTCATCATTACCGTGTTTTTGTTGGTGCCTCATCATTTCTTGCTTGAGCTGATGGAGTTGTCGTTTGAACAGAAGATGGCGGATCAGGGTGGTAGCAAACCCGGTTGTCGACAGGGTAGCCACACATAGAGGGAGTAGGGGGTCCATATCATGTCCTCATCATTGATTAAGTTAAGGTCTATAAGCGCTTTGTAATCGCTCTTGGATTTCTTTTGCCGAAGGCAGGTTGGTGTTGCGGTGCATGTCGTCATAAAAGTCCGAAAAGTCGAGGCGTTCAAAATCTATGTTTTGAAGCTGCTCGGGGGTAAGGGCGCCGCAAATGGGGTGTTTGGCGGTTCCCAGACTGATGCCAAGTTGGCCTTTCGAGCCTTGCTCTTGAATGATGCGTGCCAACTTGCTATCAAAGACGCAGTAGGTCTTCTTTTTCCGGATACACGCGCCTAAGACTTTTTCTGCGCAATAACTGCCAAGGGCAATTGTAAGCCCTTGCTCTTTGGCTTGGCCGAGCGCCTTCTCTTCATCGTTGCATTGCGCCACGCCAATACTCGTGCCCCAACCGCCGTCTTTGCAACAGTCGGCAAAACCCAAAGCCGCGTCTGTGCACTTCATGCCTTTGCCTGTAAATATCATTGGTGGGTCGCCAAGACCGTCAGCGGCTTCTGCGAGGGCGGCCAAGGCTGAGGTGCTTTCATTAAAGCGGTTTGAAGTGGTCTCCATCGCTTCAAAGCAATCGCCATCCAGACAAAAGCTCTCTTCTCCACAGGTTAATTGAGTGGCACTGCAGCGCCGCTGTGGGCAAGACTTTTTGATTTTCTCCTCAATGCACACACCGTTTTGCTGGAGGCTGCAATGGGTCGAAGTCGTGGTGCAATCGGCGGGCAGGGCGTTGCACGTATTGGGTCGAGTGCATTGGTGGTCAACCCGATACTTCCAGCAATCAAGCGTGGTCGGTATGCCATTAATAGTCCGAGTGGCTCGACCTTCAATGCATTGCTGATGAGTGACATGGCACGAGTTCATCAGGCGGCATTGTGTTCGCCAGGTTATGGTGTTCTTGATGCAGTTCCCGCCGGATAAGGTGAACCCGTTTGAGCAGCTCAAGGTGGCTTTCATTGTTTGTATGGTCGGTCGACAAATTTGGTAGCGTTTATCCCAGCCCGTCCCTCTGTGACACCCCACATTATCGGTCTTTTTTAAAGCGCCAAATGTGAAGCCTTGGTTCGGAGAGACACGTTTTCCATCCCACAAATACGTGGCTATGTCTGGTAAAGAACACCCCCCGTGCCCGCCCAATTGACTCACGTAATTGTGATTATCGTATCGGCACTGTTGGAGGGGGCGTTGGCAATCAATCCCTTGCTTTGTCCAGCCGGATGGACAGCGGTAGATCACCTTGCTGGTGACCACGGAGGCGACGGGGACTTTGTCACACGGGACCGGATTGTGAGTCGGTCGGTGACATTGCTTTGCGATGTTATCAATGACGCATTGCGTGGCGTTGTCACAATCCACGTACTGATTAGACTGACCATGACTGATTTCATAGGCGTTCTCAATGCCAAGGGTGGCGAATCGATATGTGTCATCATTGGGGTCAATGGTGGCACTGTTATTGTTAAACCCATCTTGTATCGCTTGGGCGTGTTCGTTGCTGCCAAACTCCAATGTGGATTGGTTTGTGATTTGTGCGTCAGTCATCCCAGCTTCATCAGGCTGTCGGATTTGGCTTTCACACCCTGGATTATTGTCGCTGCAGAAGTCGGACAGGTTAAGCGTCATCTCTGAGGGGGTGTAAGCCTCATTTTGGGCGTTTTTCGCCCATTCCACGTTGTCGTAAAACGTGTTTTCTTGTGGGTCGGCAAGGGTAGGAAGGGAGAAGAGAGCGGCGCTGAAAGAGAGCAAAAAGGGCGTATTCAAGGGGAACTCCTATTGAGCACTTGTTTGGCGATGTGTCCTACATCGCCTTGGCTTAAAATCGTTAATGCGTTGGGAAGGGCAAGGTTGCCGTGAACCATGTCGTAAGCACTTTTCGGGCAAGACGTTTCATTGCACGCGTCTCCAATCGCCACAAACACGGGGACATGAGTGATGTTAAATTGACGAAACCACTGTGGGCTGATGGCAAAACCGCCCTTAATTGCATCTCCCTCGTCGGACGCTTCTAACAAATCCATGATTCGAGAGGTGGTTGGGACCATGCCTTCGGGAAGCACGCCTCGTATGATGAGAGGGACTTGATATTGCTGACTTTGTTTGAGGAGCTGTTTGAGCGCGTTATCAGGCATGGAAAGCGACACAAACACCATCACACCTTGCGCCTTTTTGTTTGGATTTTCCTGAGGCCCCCCAAGCACACTCGCGAGCGGCGAGTCTTGCAACGCGTTATCGAGGTGTTGATTCATCGACAACGCTTCTTGCTTATGTTTTTGACTCCGCTCTAGGAGGGGAGCCAGTTCAGTGTGATTGGCTGGCGCTGCAATGGTCTGCTCTTGCTTGGCAAGGGCTTTGAGCTCTTCTTGTGAGTAACCTACTTCGGCCAATGCAGGAGGGCTAACCAGCAGAATAAGTAGTAGACAAGAGGCTCTTGGGCTAAATGACATCGTCTCGTTTCCTTATAAAAATACGCAGTTACGTTTACGCCAGTTCACAAAGCCAAAGTTTCCTCCAGTTATCGGGTTGTCTTTGCCTTGCTCCCAAAGTGACGACGTTGTGCCGTAGGGATAACAGTGAGCGGCATCACTAATCGGTGCCGACAATTGATAGCGATAACGACTTTTCGGCAAGATAGGCTCTGGCCACTGATAACAGACCGCGCCATCCTCGCCTCGTGTTTCCCATACAATGCCTTGCCTGTGCATTTTAAAATTAAAACGCTCTAACATCAGTGTTCCAACTTGAGGGCCGGTATGAGAGTAAGCGCTGTTACCGGTTAATGGGTAGACGCTGCCTTGTGAGCCTAAACACCAGAAAAGCGCATCAAAAGGCAAAACGCGCCCCGTGGTGGTCGCCATGGCTTCGGTGATACAAGAGAGCTGCGTGGTGGGGTGGCCAAATAAAATGGCTTCGGGGTTAAGAATGAACGACATCTCATCATCACCCCAAAAGGGATCAAGCTCGGTGAGGTAGGCCACATCGAAATTATCCGTGGCCATGCAGGCCGCCGACTGCATCAGTTGTAGCCAATAAATCACCGGATATTTGTACCAATGCACATGATAAAAAGCATTGCCACTGGTTTTGGCGCTTGAGTCGTGCTGCGAGCCTCCTATTTGTTGGCTCTTGTCATGACTCAACTGCATCCCCATGTTGACCATACAGTAGGGGACTCGCGTCACGTCCACCAAGGAATACGGCTCCCAATACCCGATGTTTAAGCCAATTTGCATAAAAATGGGCGGGGGTTTTGGACAGTAGGAGATAGGCATGCTTGGGTTGGCGGTGTCAGGGTATGAAGAGCTAATGAGAGGCACACTGCCCAGTGTCATAGGAAATAGGCAGTCCCAGCAAATATCAGACAATGGATTTAAAAAATGCCCCGTGCAAGCGGCGGATTGAGATTGGGTTTGCCAAGGAAATAGGAACAAACCAAGCAGTAATAACCCATGGGATCTCACGTTTTTCTCCTTATTTTGTTGTCGTCTCACTCTTGTTCATGGCTGAGGTGAATGGCGTCACATCGACCTCTGTGATCTTCCACCGCGCTCCGTCTTGTTCAATCAGTGAAGGAATGTGTGAGAGTTGAAATTGACGGCTGTAGTGACCTTGTTGGTCAAAATAAATTCGGGCGTCAAACTCCTTGGCGACGTTTTCTGGACTGCCGTTGGTGAGGGTCCATTTTATCGGCTTATCTGCGCGGTATTGTTTAGCCCAAGCGCGCTGTCTTGGGTCGTCACCATCAAGAAAGACAATCACATACGAGTAATCGAATGAGTGTTTGGGAATATCGATTGGCCAAGTGTCGGTATCAAAGGGGTTGATGACGAGGCCTTTGGCATAAAGGAGGTTGCCTTGTGCATCTTTGATATCAGTGGCCAGCTTTAATGATGGGTCGATGTAAAAGGTGTTGGGCGCGGTGGTGGTGGTCAACCCTTCAACGGGAGGGGGTCTTCGCACGCTATTTTCTACGCTCTCCATAAATTGCTGCTGCATCTTTGCCGTTTCTCCCGTGGCTTCTAAGTGTGTCAATCGGCTGTTGATCCATTGCAACATGTCGACTTCTGCGATGGGAAACAGTTCGCCTTGACGGCCGAACTGTTGACCAAGCGCGGTGGGGGCGAGGGTAAGTAAGGTGACACTGATCACTTTTAAGAGTGCGGTGGGTGTGATGGATGAATGACCGTGAACAATCATAAGCTCATGACTCCTTTTTAAGCGCCTCAATAACGTAATGTTGGATCTCGGTGGTTCTATCTGGCGCGCCGCTGATGAGCGCACCTGGCACGAGGATCACGAGGTGGTGCGCTTGTGCGTATTCTTTCAAGAGTCGCCTGAGTTCCGTATCAAAGGTCGTCAGTTGTGCACTGTGCTCCTGATCGCCGAGATTGGCTTCAATGAGTTGGTCTTGATATTGCGATAAGGTTTGTTCGATATCGAAGACCACGATTTGAGGCGCCGTATTGAGCTTGATGGCTATCAGGGTGAACATCGTTAACGCTATAGCCAACAAGGCATAGACAAGATAAGTGTGACGAATGAATTTCATTTGGGCTCCTTGCCATAGATGAGGGTATTAAAGGTCTGAATTTCCTTTCCGTAAAAATGCTCGGCGGTTCGATTGACGGCTTCCATCAGTGATAGGCCTTGGTTCATCAAGTTTTCACAGTATTCAAATTCATGCGGCTCTGTCGAAAGGCACGCACGAGTAAAAGGATCGGCAAACAAGCGATGAAAGGTCGTGACATTGCCGGTTTTTAGCATGACAGAGCTGTAACCGGCGATGGATGACTTTTCAAAACTCTTGATGACAAATTGCTCATAGGGTGAAAAGTGTGAAGGATTGTCTTTGATGAATTTCGCCAATCCACTGCCTTGACGCAGAGTGATGTGAATGTCGGAGTTATTGAAGGCGGCAAGCGCTTCGGGTGTGCTGTAAAAATCCTCAATCCCTTGCGTCACGGTGCAAAACGATCCCCCAAATTTTCGGGCGGTGCGATAACCGGTATTGATGAACTCTTGGGCCTGCGCATTAGAGCCGGCCATCAGAGACCACGCTTCTTCAATGATGCACATCTTCGGCGTGGAACGAGAGCCGGACAGGTACATCTGCTGAGTGATGCTCGACATCAGCGCAAAAATCACCGGTCGCATGATGTCCGAGGGAAATCCGTCCAGTTCAATGGTGGTAAAGTGGACATTGGGATCGAGCATGGACGGTTTATTGAAAGTGTCTCCGTAGATCCCCTCTGAGCGGTATTTATTCAGTTGCATGGCGATATCGGAAAGGCGGCGATCACCGCCTTGTTTTTCGGCTGCCGCAAACAGCGCTTCTTGCACATGGTCAACCAACGTCTCGCTTTTGTGTGCCTGCCAAGCCGTAATGATGCAATCCCCGAGGACCGATTTTTCAAAATCTCCCATTTCGTGCGTGGGGCAGGCCATGGTCGCAAAGAGTCCGGTGATGGTGTGCAGCGTTTCCTTGAGAGGGTTGACCTGTTCGCCTTTCTCATCGGTATAGTCATCGCCCATAGCAATGCGCTCTAGATGAGTAAATGGATTGAGGTAAATCTTGTCAGCCGTCATATAGCGGCCGCCAAGCATCAAGGTGAGCTTTTTAAAGCTCTTTCCTTTGTCTAACGCCCAGATTTTACCGTTCATGGCAAAGAGGGTTTCGGCGAGCTTTTGCACAAAAAAGGATTTTCCTGCCCCGGAGCCTCCGGTCAGGGCGATGTTGTAGTTATCTGACCCACAATTAAACGGATTAAACCAAAAGGCTTGTTGGCGCATGGTGGGCAGCATCATGCCGCCACTGAAATTCTTTACGTCCATCACAAGAGGTAAGAGGTTGGCCACATTGCCGGTTTTTACGGTTTGAATACGCCCAGCACGGTCGCAATCGGTCCAAAAACCATCGGTCATCATGAACGGTAAGGTTGTCATGAGCGCTTGGCTTTGCAGCATCGAGACGGTTTGTAAATCAATCCCGCCAGAGCGAAAGGCGTTAATGGCCGTGGTGCGGTGCAGTCGCTCGGATTTTTTGTTGGTGAATAACGTCAGCGTCAGGTGCATGTAGGCCATGCTGTTGATGCCATCCGACATTTCATCTCGAATTTGCTCGCGTTCGGCCTGCTCTTTCTTTGCTTGAGGAAAGAAAAATGCCATCGGAGACTTGAGCGTTTTTTCCAACTCTCCAATGCGTCCGCCATTTTTAGTCGCAAAACTGCCCGATTCTTGATGGCGAAAATTGAGGGTCATGAGGTGTGGACATTGCACATTTTTGGCCACGCTCTTTAAGGACGCAAAACAATCGGGCAACGCGTATAAGCGGAAAGTGCGAGGCGTGCTGCGTAAGCCTAAGGAAATGATCCGTGAGGTCACCGTTTGATGTTGGTGGTTACTAAAGCGAACGTCGGTGTAATGTCGGCGCGTTAAAAACTCGGTATCAGGCGAGAGGGCTTGTTTGTAGAGCAACGCTTCGGTGGCGTATTCAGATTCGCGAGGGGCCGTTTGTGTGGGGTCAAAATTAAGAATGCCTTCGACGTAGTTGATTAAGCCTTCGGGCATGAGCGGCGTGAGCTCCAGTCCAATTTGGGATAAAGAGGTGGTGAGTGCCTCTTTGCAATCCAACACCTGGTCAACATCGTCCGTACTGGAGACAAACAACCACGCGGTGTAATCTTTGATGTCAAAGTAATGCTTCTGACGATGAAAAAAGCCGTGGTGAGCCGCAAAGTTGGCGTAATCGGCTTCTTGTTTTGCTAATTCACTGCAAATGCCCGTACGAGCGGATTTCAACGCGGCATTTTGCTCAATCAAATGACTCACACGGTTGTGGCCCATCATGGAAACATGGTAATCCCATTTATGGCCAGCCGGTAAATCCATGATGAGACGGTTAAACGCCTCCACCATATCGTCATTCGCCCCCGCTAAGACGCTCAATTTGAAGCCAAATCCGACGCCTTTTCTGTTATGAAAGAGGCCGTGCTCCGCATCAAAAGTCCGGTAAGGCAGTTCAGAATGTAGGTGGTTGTATTCACGTTTGGCTTCTTGATAAAACCCTTTTAAATCTTTTGATACGCCCATGGCGTTAATCCTTCTTGATAGCCTGAACAGGGCGACCTGTCCAAGTAGACTCGTCTAACACAATGTAAATATCCATCGTGTCGAGGTAAGTGGTGGTGTCATCCGAAGTAAAAGGAAAAATCACCACCTTCCGAACCGTGTCTTGGGTTCGCACAGGATGGCCTTCACGTGTGCGTCTTGGCAGTAAAACAAAAGGAGGCGAAGCCAGAACGTTTGCCTCGATGATGCGTTGTGAGGTTGGGTGAGTTGAGATATTTCGAATTTCATCCATACTGGTGCAACCGGGTGTTCCGCCGATTTTTTTGCAGCTGAATTCGTCTTGAAAGCCCGCCGAGCAGCCGGCGAGGGCGCTGATAAGCAGCGCGGTGAAAAGCTTGATAGTCATAAAGCCGACCTTAATTTAATTGTTGGTTAACTTCTGCCGCAAGAGGGTTGAGGGTGATGGTTTCTAAAAGGGTGTCCGGTTTTGCTTGCTCTTTTTCCTGACGATCAACATAGCGTTTGATCGCCTCCTCATCATCGAGAGGGAACCCTTTCGTAAAGACGATATTCACGATGCCCCCTGGATTGATTTCGATGAAGGGATGGTATAACTCGGCTAAGGCAATGTAGTAGTCCGAAAGCTTGCTCCCTACTTCTGAGGTGGCATTGCCCAATAAACTTAATCCCACATCTTCGCTGTTGATGCTGGACGTTGAGCCCAGCGCTGAGGTCGAGGTGGTGCTGGCCAATCCCGCTCCCGTCTCTCCCAAGCCGGTTAAGATGCCTGAGATCCCCGCCATTTGGACGATTTTGCCGTTACGTAAAATCGAAGTACCACGGATGCCATTGCGACCAAAGTTAAAGACGGTGCCTTGTACAGGAAGGTCTAAAATGCGACCGTCCCGAATACAGCTGAGGGTGTGAGTGCGGGCCACGCCACGACTCGAAGAGAGGTCGCCGTATACGCTTCCAATGATGGTGCAGTCTTTGAGGTGGCTCTTTTCTCCATTGGGCAACACGCCTTCATGCACGGTTTGAAACACGATGGGGGCGGTGTCACTTTGGCCGAACGCCCCGGCATTGGCATCCGCGCCACCGGTGATTTTGGCGGTCACAAAGGTGCCCGATGGGACGTAATTGTCAACGGTGCGTTGGTAGGCTGACTCTGAAGAGGCTGTCCAAAAAAAATCAAACGAGTCAAACGCTTGTCCTTGGTCATCAAACGAGGCCTTATCGGCGTTGCTGTATTGAAAGCTCTCTTTTTGCAGATCATGGGTGGCGTAAGAGGGCAAAGGTTTGGGAGGAAGAGGGCGCGAACCAAATGGCGCCGGATCTCCCATGACGGTCAGGTGACTGGCTTCCTTCGAGGCTGACGCTGGGGGTGATGGCAAGGCGACGGTGCGCTGCGCTTCTTGATTATTGCGTATTTCAGCGCGTAAGGTTTCGTTCTCTTTTTTCATTTGTGCGAGCGTATTTTCATTGCTCATTATCAAACGCTCGACGTCTCGATTGAGGTTTTCCATCTTCTCTTTGACGTCTTCAATGTCTTGACCTTGTAAGGTCAAGGCTGAGCGGTTGTCTTTGTCGGTAAAATCATCAGTAATGATTTCCCCAAAATTGGGGGCTGACTCAACGACTTCTTGCGCAATATCAAGCGAGGAACGAGGTTGTTTAAAGGCTTTAAATGCAAAAAAAATCGCGACCAAGAGCGCAAGGGCCAACAAGCTGAGGATTTGGTTGCGTTGCTTACTTTGCTTATTGGCATTGACGCCATCCTCTAAGTCCGACTCTCTTAAAAGCCACTGTTTAAATCGTCTCATTAGAGTCCTCCTGTGATGATGTACAGATGGGTGGATTCACCTGGGCTCAAGGTATAGCGATCAAGCGAGGCACTCCGGCTGGCGTAACTGTAAAATTGCGCCTCAGTAAGGGTGACGGTGTCACTGGATTGATTTTTAACTTGATAAATAAGCCCGGAGAAAGGGCGACCAACAAACAGGGTTTGCGGAATAATGGCCAGTGGTGACGTGTCTTTAGGGAGTGTCTCTGGGTCTATAGGATGAACGCGAAAACCTGGGATAGGCGTTTTTGAGCGTTGCCAATGTATCATTTGTTTGGTGAGTTGCCCCAAGGCCAAAGGGTATTCGAGATCTTTTTCAAAGACACTTTTCTTTGCGGTAGAGCGAAGTGAAATAAACTCATTGACCACCGCAGGGACCGCTTTAGGGTTGATAAAAAGCGAGAAATTTTGGCCTTTTTCTGTGGTGACGTGCGCGGTAAAAGGCAAGGCGATGTTGAGTTTTACGCTAATCGAGCCCGATTGGTCTCGTTGATTGGCTTTAGCGAGACAAAACCCTCTAGGGCAATGAAGGTTGACTATCTTGTCGTCTTTCACCACTAAACGGTTGGTGTTGACCGAGGATAAGGGCAACACAATGGTGTCATTTTGCTCAAAATAGTAGGTTTTTGCGGCAATCGTATTGGCGTAGCTGAGGATGGGGGAGAACAACAAAGTAGCAACAATAGAAATGATGCGTGTTTTCATAAGGGTACCTCTTGAACGATGCTGTGAAGTTCAATCAAGCCACTTGAGTAATCGGCCTGGAGTAAATAGGTGACGGGCTCAGGGTTGAGTGCGCGTCCCGCGATGGTTTTGTTGAGCGTGCCTTTGACCCGTATTTTCATTTCATTGAGACTGATAGACAGCGTGTCAACTTCAAAAAAACTGGTGACGTCGTTCTCGATGATAAATTCGGCTTCTCGTATTAACTTGTCTTGTAGGCCGCTCCAGTATTTAGGCGGCACGTACGTAATGAGTAAGTTGAATTGACGTTTAACGTTAGAGGGCGTGACATTAAATTTTAGGTGTATCCACCAATCGGCCATCATAGAAAGGTACGCTTCATCAACCGCATCGCTTGAGATCGTAAACGCTCGGTCGATATGAGGTGGCACGACGGTGCGCTTTTCCGCTTGGCTTTGATTTAATAAAGCAAAACTCAACCCAGCGACTCCTAAGGCGGTGATCAACACCACCGCGGTGAGGACGTAATTGATAAAGCGAGCCGCTTTAAGCGCCTCGCCGTTATGTTCATTGAGCATCAGTAAATCCAATATTTTTTTGTGGCGGAGGGCGTGCGTTTAAAAATGGTTTTATTCGCCGTGTCATCCCCATACCAGTGGATGAAGTGAATGATGAATTTGGGGCCGTGTCGGACTTTTAAGCTGCGAATGGTGAGGAAAAAGCCGATACACACGGCGACTGCGACCAACCGATTGATGTTGAACAACATCAAAAACAACAAGATAGAAGGGAGCATTTCATCGATTGGAAATCCGACTATTTTGACGTCGGTTTGTAAGTAGTTTGGAAAAGTGAAGAGGGTTTGTTTGTCTTGATGATCCATGGTGAAATAAGGCGAATAGTTTCGCGCTCTCCTTATGTGGTTTATAAGCCTACAAACCCTTTACCGACTTCCCAGAACACCACGCCAACGAAAAAACCGATGATGCCACCCACCCAGTTCTTTTGCATGATGCCCACGATGATGCCGCCAATTAGGCCTGCCACCAGAATGTAGAACTCGCCAGAAGACCCCGTTCCGACCGTGTTGGTTACGGTATCTTTACCACTGGCAAAGAGGTCATTGGCGTAAGCGGGTGATGCACAGGCAAAGTAGACGGCCAGGAGCGTACAAAAGTGACGCCAATACGTGAGAGGGCAGTGAAAGCGTGATGTTTTATTTTTCATTTGGTTACCTTTAAACGTAGATAAAAGGTGCACGACGTCGCACCGCCTATATTAAAAGGGGTCTCGTGCATCTGGTGGATTGAAAAATGGACGTTGTTCGTTCGTCAGACTTTTGGGCAGGTTTTAAGTCGCATGAGTTAAGATGTTGCCGTTGAGCCCCATGGCGCTTCTTGATTACATTAAAGGCAACAAGGAAGCGTTTACATACTTCAGACCGCGATTGCGACTGACGTGTTGTTTCCAATTTTTAGGGGTCATGATCGTGTTCTTGAGTTTACGATAATGTTTTTTGCGAGCATTTTTTGATGGTGGTGGCGTGAGTTGACGGACTGATTGGGTGTGTTTTTGAACCGAAACGAAATGAACGCCCTTCCAATAGAAAGGAAAGGGGAGGCGGTCAGTAAAAGGCAATAAAGCAGCAAATGCCATGTATTCACGCCCGACCGAGCCCAGTACTTTGAAGCTGACAAAATCACCTTGTTCAACAAAGCGGTCCAATAAACTCCCCGCCTCATCTTCACGACAATATCCGTATACAATTTGCATTATTTTAACTCCTTTTAAGGACATTGTTTTGCTCTTTTAAAAGAACAAAACAATGGGCTCTCTCTCAAGAGCCGTGCTACAAACTGGCTTGTGTATTCTTGTAGTAGAATACGCACACCCAAAGGGTGTGGTGTCTGGTATTCCCAAGTAACTCTGTTGAACCACTCAACCAGCATGCTTAATTGAGTAGAAAAACAGCCTTGGACGTCGCCCCAGATAAGGCTCCTGAACTTTTTAGGCATATTACGCAGGCCTGCGCCCATCGGCGGCGCTTTTTGCAATAGTGAAGGCAGCCACTCTTACGGTGATGCGGGTGTTGGTATGCAGATGGAATAAAAAGCCGACGAATGTGTTTTTCGACTTTGAGTTCAAAGACTGCGATATCAACGTAGTCAGTATGAATCAACATGAATGGGGAAGACAATGTTTGAATACATCGGAAACGCACAAGGGACTTGGTGTTCGATAGCTCGTGAAAGAACGGAGCAAAAGGGTTTTCTGAAGAACATGCTCTGATGTTTAAGACGGGAACGGTCCGCTATTCTGCTTGAGCTGCAATAGGCTAAACCAGAAGTACTAGCCACAGCATCTTTTCGTTGTGGACTAAGGTAAGCTTAATGACGTTTTTGTGAGCGTCTCACTAACCCGCTCGTGAGTATAACCATGAGCTAAAGCCCAGCGATGGAGATCTTCAATCGGCATAGGTTTGGCGTAATAGTAACCTTGATGTTGAAAGACGCCTCTTAATAAAAGCCCTTTAGCTTCGAGTTTATTTTCAACCCCTTCCGCTACTAGATTGAGCTTTAATTGTTTAGCCATCTCAATATACCCATCGAGAACAGCGGACTTTCCTTCATCAATGGACCGTGTAAACATTTTGTCTATTTTGATAGTGTCAATATCGAAATAATGCAAGTAGGAGTTTCCGCCATAACCAGTACCTGCATCATCAAGGCTTATTTTAAGTCCTAATGTTTTGAGTAAGGCGATACGCTGACTGGCAAACGACAAATTTTCAATCGGTTGACGTTCTGTTAATTCAAGCGTCAGTTTGGAGTAGTCGTGCTGAAACCGCTTTAAATAGTGGTAAAAATCGTCATTTTGGAGATGCAGAGGCGTGATGTTGACACTGCAATAAAACTCGGAATTTTGACTCATCAAAGACGATAAGTCTTGGTAAATGGTTGTAATGAGATTCTCTGTTGTTGGAATGATCTCCCCACTTTGCTCTAGATAATGGATGAACTTGCTTGGTTCTATGACACGGCCATCAGAGGGA